>DAOUVG010000039.1 GCA_030667735.1 Dehalococcoidales bacterium | reverse complement strand
TGACATCGACCGGACCGAATGTCTCCCTGGTCTTCGCCACCAGCTCACGGCAGCTCTCCTCGTGGGACACGTCAACCTGCATCGGCACCGCCGTGCCGCCGGCCTTCTCAATTTCCGAGACTGTTTTCATCAGCGAGCCTTCCAGGATATGGTCGCCTTCGACTACTGTCCGCGCAGCGCAGGCGACTTTTGCGCCCTCCGCAGCGAACAGCAGTGCAATTGCCTTACCGATACCACGGCTCGCCCCCGTCACGATTGCTACCTTGCCATCAAGTTTCCCCATTATTAACCTCCTTCGTTTTCCCGGTAAAAGAAACGGGCGAACCGCCCGCTCACGCCTTCCTGGGCAGGTGTCTGTCCCTGCTGTCCAGCATTATCGTTACCGGGCCATCGTTGTGGATTTCCACCTGCATGTACTGCTGAAACCGGCCCGTGGCCACACTGAGCCCGGTTGCCCTGGCCCGCTCGACAAAGTGCTGAAACAGTTCCTCGGCTATTTCCGGCGGTGCCGCATCGGTGAAGCCGGGGCGGCGCCCCTTTCGCGTACTGGCCAGCAACGTAAACTGGCTGACCAGCAGCAACTCTCCTCTGACATCTTCAATGGAAAGGTTGAACTTGCCCGCTTCATCATCAAAGATGCGGAGACCGACTGTCTTCGAGACCAGGTATTCTATATCTTCCTGGCTATCTCCGTCAGCCACACCGACGAAGACCACCAGCCCCCGCCCGATGCTGCCGACCAGCTCATTGCCGACACTGACCGAAGCCTTGTTGACCCGCTGCAGCAGCGCTTTCACTCCTTGGCTCCACCCGAGTCCTTCCCGGCGGCGGTCTTCTCCTCACTGGCTGGCTTTTTATCAACCGGCTTCTCCTGACCGGCGTCGGACTTACCGGCGTCACCGTGACCATCACCACCATAATCACCCGACTTGCGGCTATCCGTGACGTAAAAACCACTTCCTTTGAATATTATCGGGGCCGGATGGAAAAGCCTCCGACTTGCACTCTGGCAACAGGGACATTCCGCCCCCGGTTCATCACTGAACTTCTGCCGCTTCTCAAAGTGGTGGCCACATGACTGGCACTCGTAATCATAGGTAGGCACCCATTCACCTCACAGGAATAATTGTAGTTGATTGCCTTGGCGCAATCAGTTAAGATTATACCCTTTTGCGCTTCCACCTGCCAAGTCGGAAGTAGGCTACGGCGAAGACCGCCTGCACCGCCATCCCGGCCACAAGCGCCCAGCGCACTCCGAGGACTTCCGGGTCCATGTACTTCGGCAACAGGTACGCCAGGGGCAAGGTCACCAGCCAGCTTGTTACCAGACCGAATATCATCGGTGGAACGGTATCACCGGCTCCAGAGAGGGCCTGCATCAGCACCTGGCCCGCACCCAGCACCACGTAACCGGCGGCAGCTATCCTCAGGAATGTGCTGGTCATGGCCACCAGCTCCGGGTCGGTATTGAAGATGCGCACTATATTCTCTGCCCAGAGCAGGACCGCCACCGAACAGATGACCATCAGGCCCGTGGCCAGCCCGGTGGCCTGCCAGCTGCTGCGCTCGGCCCGGCCCGGTTCCCCGGCCCCCAGGTTCTGTCCCGCCAGTACGCCCGCCCCCAGGCCCAGTCCCAGGTTCACCGGCATCAGCAGCATCTCCACCCTCTGCAGCAGGGAATGCGCCGCCACCGCCAGGGTACCAAAGGGGGCCATCAGCCAGGCGATGACCACCAGGCTTAAGGACCGCTGCGTACCCATCACCGAAGCGGGAATACCAATCCTCACCATGCGCCATATCGCGGCAAGGTCCACACGGAAATGCCTCATGGTCAGTCGCAGCCGCCCCTGTCCCAGTGTAACAATCCGCCAGATGGCAACGAACCCGAATACCCGCCCCGGGAGCCCCTGACCGGTATCAGTGCCGCTCCATCCCCGGAGCCATCGATTCCAGTCGAAGTAGACGGCACGCCCCGTATAGAGTGCCCACAGCACGAGGACCATTCCTATTCCGCGAGAAATAACGTTAGCCATCGCCGCCCCGCTGGAGCCCATGCAGGGAAACAGCCACCAGCCGAAAACAAGGGCGTAGCTGAGAGGAACGTGGACAATTCGATAAAGGATGACTATGGCCATAGGCGTGACGGTATCCCCGGAGGCCTGCATGACACTGTATCCCATCATCCAGAAGGCCACCGTCACCGAGCCGAGGCCAAACATGATGCGCATGTAGTCCGCCCCGAGCATGACGACATCATCGGCCAGCCCCATCAACCTCAATACCGGCTCGGCAAACGCAACTCCAAGGATAATCATTACCACCGTGTAGACGGCGCTGATGACAAACGCCTGCTGGCTGGCATGGTTTGCGCCTTCGATATCACGGGCACCGATAAAGCGGGCGACCAGAGCACGCGTACCGACACTCAGGCCGGTCATCAGCATCATCTGGGCACCGGCATAGATACCGGCAACACCGATTCCGGCAATGGCAGCCGTTCCGAGCTTGCCCACCCAGACCATATCGATGCTGATGCCGATCATGTAGAGTCCCTCGGTCACCATCATCGGCCAGGACAGGCTGAGGAGGTTACGCGTGACGCTGCCCCTGGTCCAGTCCCTGTCACGCCGGGACGTGACGCTCCCTGTACCTTCCATAAAAAGGCTCCACTGGAGTAGGTCGTTATACTACACTAGATTCTCTTACGCTTCCATCTGCCTGACTTGAAGTAGGTGGTATATATAATAGCGCGAAGGGCAATGGCGGATACAATCGCCCAACGGACACCATACACCCCGAGGTCAGTATATTTCGGCAGGATATAGGCCAGCGGTACCTGTATCAGCCACATACTGAGGAGAGTGGTAATCATCGGTATCATCGTGTCTCCGACACCGTTGAGACACTGCGAAAGCACCATCACCAGACCAAACACTACGAAGGACACAATTTCTATACTGAGAAAGTTACCGCCAAGCACCTTCAACTCCGGTTCCGAGTTAAACACACCTATTATTTCTTCAGCCCAGAATACTATCACCAAAGAAGCAACCACCATTGCCACGGAAAACAGGGCTGCTGCCGTCCATCCGGTCCGCTCGGCGCGCCCCGGCTGTTTTGCACCCAGGTTCTGTCCCGCCAGAACACCCGCCGCCTGACCGATTCCCTGGGCTGGCATGTGGGCAAACTGCGCGACCCTCTGAATCAGGGAGTGAGCCGCTACCGCCGTTGTGCCGAAAGGGGTTACGAACAAAACCAGTACGAGATTGGCAAAACTACGCTCGATACCGGTGACTGATGCCGGGATGCCAATCCGGACGATACGCCAGATGATATTACGGTCCAGACTGAAATTCCGCAGGCTCAACCGCATGCGTGATGGCACTAATCGGACAACACGCCAGACAGCGAGACGGCTCCCTGCCCCCCCATCGTTCCACCACCGCTTCCGGTCCAGCCAGACCGACTTCCCTGAGAGAAGAGCCCATAGACCAACTGCCGCACCGAGGGTCTGCGAAACGACGTTGGTCATCGCCGCCCCGCTTACACCCATAGCGGGAAATATCCACCATCCGAAGACCAGGAAGGGGCATAAGGCTACATGGAGAATCCGGAAGCCTGCCGAGGCCATCATCGGGGTTAGTGAGTCGCCGGAGGCCTGCATAATACTTTCGGCCAGCATCCGGAAGGACATTGCGATCGAGCCAACGAACATAATTCTCATGTAGGCGGCCCCTTCGGATACGACCTTTTCTTCCAGGTCGAAGACACGCATAATAGGTTCGGCCAGGACGATGCCGATAATGGCCATCAAAATGGAGAACGCGGCACTGACTACAACGGCCTGCTGACCAACTTTATTAGCACTTTCATCGTCACCGGCTCCAATAAAGCGGGCAATCATGGCCCTGGTACCGGTAGTCAAGCCCATCCTGGCTGAATTCACCACCATCACCGCGGTACCGGCAACACCGACACCCGCAATGGAGGCTTCGCCCAGCCTGCCAACCCATATCATGTCAATAGTAGGACCCATCATGGTCATGATGGCATTGATAGACATCGGCCAGCCCAGCAGGAGAAGGTTCTTCAGGATATTGCCTTTAGTCCAATCCCGTCCGAACCTGTTACGTCTTCCGCCGTATTCCGGAGTTTCTTCGGTCTCTTCTTCTATCTCCATAGTATCCGGTGCGTGGTCAGACCCGCTTCCGCTTCCACCTGCCAAGCCGGAAGTATGCCGTGTAGGCAATTGTGCCCACACCTATCGAGATAACCATCGCCCAGCGCACTCCGTAGACCCCGAGGTCGGTGTACCTGGGCAGGACGTAGGCTAATGGCAACTGTATCAGCCACATCATCAACAGGCTGATAACCATCGGTGGAATGGTGTCACCGGCACCGGAGATGCAGAACTGGAGCACGATGACAAACCCAATCAGGAAGTAGCCGGCGGTGGCTATCCGGATGAAGCTGCTGCCCATTTCTACCAGGCCGGATTCCTTGTTGAAGATGGTGACGATGCTCTCCGCCCCCAGCAGTAACCCCAGCGAGAAAACGGCCATCAATGCCAGAGCCACAAGGGCCGCCACCCAGCCACCCCTCTCGGCGCGCTCCGGCTGGCCGGCACCAAGGTTCTGTCCGGCGAGGGTACCGGCCGCCATGCCCAGTCCCATGATCGGCATGAACAGTATCATCTCCACGCGCTGGGAGATAGTGTGGGCAGCCACGGCGAAGGTGCCGAAGGGCGCCATAATTCTGACAAAGACAAACCCGGCCAGGGCCATCTGCATCCCCATGATACTGGATGGTACACCGATTCTGATAATACGCCAGATGATAGCGGGGTCGACGCGGAAGTTATCCAGCGTCAACTTCATCTGGGACTGCCCCAGGCGGAGCATCTTCCGGATAGAATCAAAATAGATGGACCTTCCCGTGAACAGGACCCACAATGAAAGGCCCAGTCCCAGGCTCTGCGAGATGATATTGGTAAAAGCCGCCCCGCTGACCCCCAGTTGGGGAAATACCCACCAGCCGAGCACCATAAAGGGGCAGAGGGCCACGTGGAGGAATCTGAAGAATACGCCAATCCACATCGGTGTTACTGCGTCTCCGGCGGCCTGCATAGCGCCCTCGCACATCATGCGGACCACCATCACTATCCCGCCCACGAACACAATCCTCAGGTAGGTTGCTCCCTGGAGCACGACCTCCTCCTCCAGAAGGAACAGGCGCATTATAGGATCGGCGAGAAAGAGGCCGATCAGTGCCATGATTACTGAAACAACGGCGCTGACCAGGAAGGCCTGTACTGCTACGTAGTTGGCACTCTGGAGGTCACGGGCCCCGATGAAACGGGCAATGATTGCTCGCATGCCCATGGCAAGACCCATGATAGCCGACATCAGGAGTTGCACGCCGATGCCGGCAACACCCACAGCGGCAATGGCCGCTGAGCCCAGTTTTCCCACCCATATCATGTCAATGGTGGGGCCCAGCATGTTCAGGCTGGAACTGACCATCATCGGCCAGGACAGCTTCATCAGATTGCCGATGATGCTGCCCTGGGTCCAATCACGATCGAACCTGTTACGGCTTCTATCGTTTTCCGGGGTTCCTTCGGTCTCTTCTTCCATTTCTATAGTATCCGGTCCGTGGTCAGACCCGTTTCAGTTTCCACCTGCCAAGCTTGAAGTATGCCGTGTGGATAATTGCTGACACCGCTAGAGAGATTACTATCGCCCAACGTACGCCGTATATGCCGAGTCCGGTGACCTCGGGGAGAATGTATGCCAGCGGTATCTGCAACACCCAGACCATCACCAGGCTAAAAATCATTGGCGGTATGGTGTCGCCAGCACCGGAGATACAAAACTGCATGACAATAACGAACCCTATCAGGAGGTATCCGGCTGCGCCTATACGGAGGAAGATACTGCCCATATCTACGAGCTCGGGTTCTGTGTTAAAAATTCTAACGATACCCTCCGCACCCCATAGAAGAGCCAAACAGCAGATGATCATAAACGCCAGCGATATGAACATTGCCCGCCATCCGCTTTTTTCAGCGCGATCGGGCTGCCTGGCACCGAGGTTCTGTCCCGCAAGGATTCCGGCCGCCATGCCCAGACCTACTATCGGCATAAATATAATCATCTCCACACGTGACACAATGGTATGGGCGGCTACGGCATATGTCCCGAAGGGGCCAATAATCCTGATAAGGAAGAACGCACCGAGTGCCCCCTGCATACCCATGACGCCAGAAGGAATCCCGATACGAACAATGCGCCAGATGATGGCGGGGTCGACACGGAAATTCTTAGTATCCAGTTTCATCCTGCCCCGCCCCAGCCGGAATCTTTTTCTCGTCCTATCGAAATAGATAGAACGCCCGGCTAACAGGACCCACAATGCAAGTCCCAGCCCCAGGGTCTGTGAGATGATATTGGTAATGGCGGCACCGCCGACGCCCATCTGGGGGAATATCCACCAGCCGAGAACCATGAAGGGACAGAGAATTAAGTGGAAGAACCGGAAGACTACTGAAATCCACATCGGCGTTACTGCATCGCCTGCGGACTGGATAGCGGTTTCGCACATCATGCGCACTATCATCACTACCGCACCGAGTAACACAATTTTCAAATAGATTGTGCCTTCGAGGATGACCCCCTCTTCCAGGGGGAACAGGCGCATTATGGATTCGGTGTAAAAGAAGCCTATCATTGCCACAATCAAAGAGAGCACGGCACCCAGCACAAAGGACTGTAACGCGACATGGTTGGCGCTCTCGGGGTCCTGCGCTCCAATGAAGCGGGCAATCATGGCTCTCATTCCCATACTGAGCCCCATGATTGCCGACATCACCAGCCCGATAGCAATACCGGCAACACCGACACCGGCGATAGAATTCGACCCCAGACTGCCGACCCATACCATGTCAATAGTAGGGCCAAGCATATTGAGGACAGAGCTTACTATCATCGGCCAGGCCAGTTTGATAAGATTGCCCGTAATGCTGCCCTGAGTCCAATCACGGTCGAACCCGGGCTGTTTTCCTCCCGGGCTCACCGTTCCTGCCGTACTGCCAGTATCCATGTTAGCTATTTACGTTTACCATCCCATCTTCACGCGTATTATACCTTCTTCCGCTTCCACCGGCCGGTGCGGAAATAGGCCGTATAGCCGATTGCTCCGATAACCATTCCGGCCACTATTGCCCAGCGCACCCCGTAGACCCCGATATCGGTGTACATAGGCAGGAAGTAGGCCATCGGGAGCTGTATCACCCAGATAGTTATCGTGCTGATAATCATCGGCGGCAGCGTGTCCCCGGCTCCGGAGAGGGCGCTCATGAACACCACCATCAGCGGGAGCGCCAGGTAGCCGACCACGGCAATCCTCATAAAGATGCCGGATTGCTCTACCAGGCCGGCTTCCTGATTGAAGATGCGGGCTATGTTCTCCGCGAACAGCAGTATCGCTACCGAGCACACGACAATCATAACCCCGACCATTGCTCCTGCCATCCAGACGCTCCTTTCCGCCCGCTGCGGCTGGCCGGCCCCGAGGTTTTGTCCCACCAGGACCCCGGCAGCATTGCCGAATGCCATCCCCGGCATAAAGAGCACCATCTCCACCCGCTGAAGGATGGTATGGGCCGCCACGGCTGCGGTGCCGAATGGGGCCATGAAATACATCAGGAAGAAGTGGCTGAACGTCCTTTCCATACCGGAGACCATTGCCGGCGTTCCAATCCGAGCAATGCGCCCGATGATATTAAGGTCAAGATGAAAGTTCCTCAGCGTGAGACGCATATGTGACGGTCCCAGGCGGGGCACCGGCAAGAACCCGGTCTTCTCAAAGTGGACGGAGCGACCGGTGAAGAGGCAAAACATTCCCAGGGCAACTCCCAGAGACTGTGAAATCACGTTGGTCATGGCGGCCCCTTTGACGCCCATCTCCGGGAATATCCACAAACCGAAGACGAGGAAGGGACACAGTGCGATATGGAAGAACCGGAAGATGACGGATATGGACATCGGCGTTACAGTATCCCCGGAGGCCTGCATGGTGCCTTCGGCCATGATACGGAAGGATATGGCGGCAGTACCGATGAACATGATACGCAGATAGGCTGAACCTGCTACAACAACGTCCGCCTCGAGCCCAAAAAGACCGAGTATTTCTTCGGTCAGAAAAACGCCGACAGCCGCCATTAGAATGGCGAACCCTCCACTGATGACCAGGGCTTGCTGGGCTACGTGATTGGCACTCCGAACGTCACCGCTGCCGATAAAACGGGCAATGAGAGCCCGCATCCCCATAATGAGGCCCATCATGGCCCCCATTACTAACTGAGTGGCAATACCGGCAACACCGACGCCCGCGATGGAGGCCGACCCCAGCCTGCCCACCCATATCACATCAATAGTGGGGCCAAGCATCATGAGACTATTGCTGATGACCATCGGCCAGGACAGTCTCAGGAGATTACCAACGATGCTGCCCTGAGTCCAGTCCCTCATCAGGGGGCCACCCCGCCTGCCGCCAGGAAACCCGGTCTGCTCCATCCCGCCAGCGTCCACTCCTTTACTACTATGTCCGCCTTCCTGCTCCTAATACAAAGAACCCCCGGGCTGACGCCCAGGGCAAGAAGCGGAGGCTAACTCCCGGCAAGTCGCCGGAGTACTATACCTAGTTGCACAAATCCGTGCAACATTCAGATTCTGTGTCTCCTCGCTCCGTTCGGAGCCCCGGCTAAGAATGACATGTCAACGGCGTGTCACCCAGTGGAACATGCTAGCTGATATTTCTGCAACTGAGTACTAGACTATTTCTGCGGCACGTGCCGCGTTATACTTATACGGAGAGATTCAATATCTGTGCCTGTTCAATCGCTCCGGCAACAACAAACAGCGAGCCGGTAACGCAGATGATATCGTTCTCCCCGGCTTGCTCCAGGGCCAGGGGTAACGCAATCGAAATATCGTCCGTCTCCCGGACTGCTATCCCCTGCCGGACGAATTCGGCAGCAATCGGGGGGGTGGCCATTGCCCGGGGGTGAATCGAACGGGTGACGATTACCTCATTAAAAAGCGGCACCAGCTCCGTGATTATATTCGCCACGTTCTTGTCGACTGAGAAACCGACGATGAGAATGGCACGGTCAAACTCGAAATACTGTTCGAGAGATTGCTTTAGCTTCCGGGCCGAATCCGCATTGTGGGCGCCATCAACGACG
>DAOUVG010000103.1 GCA_030667735.1 Dehalococcoidales bacterium | reverse complement strand
ACCTACTTCTACCCCAAGACGCCGGTGGGTCTCGTGTTTAACCGGCTCGTCTGAACGATTCGCAGGAGGAGACCGCTCTATCTTCCCTGGAACTTCGGCTGGGGGCGCCGTTCAAAGAAGGCACGCACTGCTTCCCGGTGGTCCTCCGTCTGCCCACTTATCTGGTTGGCGATACTCTCTACTTCAACCTGCCTGTCCCAGCTATTACGGATACTGCGGTATGCCATACGCTTGGTCAGCTCTACCGAGAACGGGGCCTGCTGCGCAATCCTGGTGGCCAATTCCCTGGCGGTATCCATCAGCTCTTCGAGTGGCACTACCCGGCTGACAATACCAAGTCGTTTCGCTTCGGCAGCATCGATTATCTCGCCGGTGAACATCATCTCCATGGCCTTAGCCGTCCCCACCACCCCGGGCAGCCAGAAGGTAATTCCACAGTCCGGCGTGAGTCCCCGGAGCACAAACACGGCTCCAAACCTGGCAGTCTCGGAGGCGATACGGATGTCGGTACTCAGCGCGAGTGCGAGACCAGCCCCAACCGCGGCGCCGTTTACCGCGGAAATTACCGGTTTATCCAGCATAAAAAAAGCGTGCGTTCCATGGCTGGGCCCGAGGAATTCAATACGTTGCTGCAGGGTTGGCTCAACCCCGCTACTCCCACTAAGGTCTCCCCCGGCGCAGAACCCCTGGCCGGCACCGGTGACAATTACCACCCTCACATCATCATCGGCGGCAAGGTCAACCGAGACCTGGCTCAGACTTTTACGTATTCCGAACGTGAGGGCATTCCTCTTCTCCGGCGCATTCAGGGTAACGGTGGCAATACCATCACTTTTCTCCAGTAGCAGGTCTTCATACTCCATCAGGTGCCATCCTTATGGAGCGGGGATACAATGATGCTCTTTCGTCCCGCTCCAGCATCCATACGGTAGGACTCGGTTTGTCCTAGCGGCCTTTATACCTGGGCATCGGCTCCTTATTTAAGAAGGCGCGTACGCTCTCCCTGTGGTCCTCCGTCTGGGAGGCTATGCGTGTCGCCCACGTCTCCAGGTCGAGTTGCCGGTCAAGGCTGTCAAACATACTGCGCCATACCATCCTCTTGGTCAGGCTAACGGATACCGGAGCCTGTGCGGCAATCCTGGCGGCAAGCTCGTTGGCAGCATTCATCAGTTCGTCGGGTGGCACCACCTGGCTCACCATCCCGAACTCCCTGGCATCGGCAGCGGTGAACCGCTCTGCGGTGAACATCAGCTCCATGGCCTTAGAGAGTCCGACTGCCAGCGGCAGGTAGTAGGTCAGGCCGAAGTCCGGGACCAGAGCCCGGGACACCTGAGCAACGCTGAAGAAAGCGTCCTCTGCGGCTATACGGATATCACAGCTCAGGGCCAGTGAGAGACCGCCTCCCACGCAGGGGCCGTTTATGGCCGCGATTACGGGTTTGTCCAGGTGGGGAAAGACGTCAGCGTGAGGCCATCCGGTTACCTGGAGGCGCTGGTGCCGGGAGACCTGGGGACCGCCCGCGGCAGCAATACCACCACCGGCCATCATGGAGACATCGGCACCGGAGCAGAAGCCCCGCCCCGCACCGGTAACAATCACCACCCTGATTTCATCATCCTTGGCCAGTTCGTCAGCTACCAGAGGCAGGTTCATAGACATATCCCGGTTGATGGCATTGAGCTTATCGGGTGCATTCATGGTTACCGTGGCAACTCCCTCATTCTTCTCCAGTAACCACCCTTGAAACGCCATAACTGTTTACCTCCTGTTCCTGGTCGGACAACACCATCCTCCGGAAGACGGTGCTCTTGCTGTATTTCTTCAGTATCCTGGACGGCTGCTGCTACAGCCGCACGACTTTGGCAGTATGTATATCGGGGAGGGCCAGCATCTGCTGTAGTTGTTCTTCCGGCAAAGGCTCGTCAAGCGCTATTATCATTAGTGCCTGTCCTCTTGGTTTGAGGCGGGATACATACATATAGCTGATGTTTATATCCGCGTCACCGGTTATCCTGCCCACGGTACCGAGGAGACCGGGGCGGTCCAGGTGGTCGCTGAACAGGAAATAGCCGCCATAGGGCACGATATCTGTCCAGTAGTTATCGACCCGGACGATATGCGATTCATCTCTCATCACGGTCACAGCAACGGTAGTGACGCCGCTGCTGGTTGTCGCCTCAAGCGTAATCAGGCTGGCGTAGTTCCGGCAGACGGACTCCTTTTCTTCCACCACGGTGATACCCCGCCGGGCAGCCACCAGATTAGCATTCACTATATTGACCCGCTCCTCACTGACACCCCCCAGCAGACCTTCCAGTGCTGACGCCTTGAGGGCGTTGGTATCGTAGTTGGCAATCTCACCCTCATACTTTATGCGAATCCGGCTCATCTGCCCCTCGATGAGCTGATGCATGAGATTGCCACCCTTAGCGGCCGCCTCCATATAGGGTGACAGTACCCTCATTGTCTCCGTGGAGGCAAAGGGGATGTTCACCGCGTATCGAGCCGGCTCTCCGTTGAACAGGGCAACCACCTGCTCGGCAACGTCCATGGCTGCCATTGCCTGGGCCTCCGTAGTGGAGGCACCGAGGTGAGGCGTAACGATAACCTCGTCCACACTGAAAAGTGCGCTCTCAGTAGTAGGTTCCTCGGCAAAGACGTCAACAGCGGCACCGGCTATCTTCTGCTCCGCCACTGCTCGGGCCAGCAACTCCTCGTCAATCAGTCCACCGCGGGCGCAGTTAATAATACGTACGGTTGGCTTGACCAGGGCTAGCTCCTTGGGACCGATAAACCCCCTGGTCTTCGGCGTCAACGGCAGGTGCAGCGTAATAAAGTCGGACTCCTTGAGCAGTTGTTTCAGGGAAACAATCTCCACCTGCAGGTTAGCAGCCCGTTCTACGGAGATAAAGGGGTCCTGCCCGATGACTCTCATCTCCAGACCCCGGGCGCGCCTGGTCACCTCGGAGCCGACATTGCCCAGCCCGATGACGCCCAGCGTCTTGTTCTTCACCTCGGTTCCCATGAACTTGCTTCTCTGCCAGGCCCCGTTCTTGAGTGCCGCGTTTGCCTGGGGGATATGACGGGCCAGCGCAAGCATCAGGGCTATGGTGTGTTCGGCTGCGGAAACGGTATTACCGGTGGGCGCGTTGACAACGACAATGCCCCGTCGGGTAGCCTCGCTAAGGTCGATATTGTCGATACCCACCCCGGCCCGGCCGATGACCTGGAGTTTCTTACCGGCCTCAATTACGTCGGCGGTAACCTGTGTCTGGCTGCGCACAATCAGGGCATCGTAGTCACCGATGATGGCAATTAACTCATCAGGTTTGAGACCCGGCCTGATATCCACCTCGGCGATACCACGCAGGATATCTACGCCTTCATCGGCGATAGGGTCGGCTATAAGTACCTTCAATGCTGCATTTTTCATTCTAAGTTGCATTCGGGACCTCTACCACTACCAGGTAACCTGATTTCAGTTGTTCTACGGTAACGTTGTTCGGGTGATGTACTCCTAGCGTACTTTAGCCAACGCTCCCTTAAGAGCCACAATTACTGCCTGGATATCCTCTTCGGCCACCATACCCAGGTGCCCGATACGGAATATCATACCATCAAGGCTTTGTTGACCACCACCGAGGACTATCTCATTCTCCGCCAGTAGGATTTTGCGTAAGTCATTCGCATTGACGCCTTCCGGAGCGTTGATTGCGGTGACTGTGTTGGAGGCGAAGTTCTCATCAGCGAAAAGTGTCAGCCCGAGCGACTTCGCCCCATCGCGTGCCATCTGACCAATCCGGGCGTGATGGGCGATAATGTTGGGGAGACCTTTATCAATCATCATTCCCAGCGAGGCATTCATGGCATACACAGTGGAAACTGCCGGTGTCCACGGTGTCTGACCCTTTTCCAGGTAGTTCCTGGCCCGTGAGAAGTCCCAGTAGAAGCGGGGCATCCTGGCATTAGCATGCGCCTGCCATGCCGCTTCGCTGACACTGACCATAGCCAGCCCCGGCGGGGCCATCCAGCCTTTCTGAGAACCGGTAATAGCAATATCACAACCCCATTCATCTACGGGCAGGTTGATTGACCCCAGGCTGCTGATAGCATCGACGATTAGCAGCTTATCAAACTCCTTTATTACCGAGCTTAGCGAGGCCAGGTCATTGGTGACACCGGTCGAGGTCTCATTATGAGTAACCAGAACCGCCTTTATCTTCGGTTCCTTCTCCAGGGCACGCCGTACTTCGTCCGGGTCTGCCGCTTTGCCCCATTCGAACTTCAGCGGGATTACTTCGGCACCGTACTGCTCAGCGATGGATGTAAAACGGTCACCAAACACTCCGATAGACACGGAAAGTACGATGTCCCCCGGCGACAGGGTATTGACCACGGCTGCTTCCAGGCCGCCCGTTCCCGAGCAGGTAAGCAGGAAGACGTCATTCTTGGTCTGGAACAGTATCTTCAGACTTTCCGTGACCCGGTTCAGCATCCGGGCAAACTCCGGACCCCGGTGATTAATCATCTGCTTGGTCATTGCCTGAAGTACTTCATCAGGACAGGGTGTTGGTCCCGGAATACGTAAGTTTTCCATTTCTCTCCCTCTCTATTCTGCGTTATTCAATAGTACGCCGTTCTACCGACATCCGAACTACGGGTGTACTCATACCGATTCCTTATCCTGGGTATTCAGTATGGCCTTTCCCCGCTTTACATCTTCGGCTATCTGCTTCTTAAGCTCATCAACGGTATCAAAACGCTTCTCCTCACGAAGCCTCGCTATGATATCGACCTTCATTTCCTGATTATACAGATTTCCATGATAGTTGAGTAGAAACACCTCGATATTACGTTCGTTCTCCCCAAAAGTAGGCCGCCTGCCGATATTGGTCATCGATTCATAGGCCTGGCCGTTGACATAGGCCCAGGTTGCGTAGACACCGTCGGGCGGTAGAGCCTGTCGCTGGTTCATCTTCAGATTAGCGGTGGGAAAACCCAGCCCTTTGCCCCGTCCGGCGCCCGTGGTCACGGTATTCTGGAGGCTATAAGGGCGACCGAGCAGCTTCACCACTTTCTCTATTTTACCATCCGCCAGGGCATTCCTGATAGCGGTACTACTGACCATTTCACCACCAATCATCCTGGGAGATATTACCGTCATGCTGAAACCCAACTCTTGCCCCAACTGCCGCAGAGCATCTGTATTGCCTTCTCTCCCCCGGCCCAGAGTGAAGTCAGGCCCAACAACCAGCCCACGCATCCGCAGGTGCTTCTTCAACAGCAGAATGAACTCCCGGGCAGTAAGTCGCGCCAGTTCGGGGGTGAAGGACAGACTGACGACCATGTCGATGCCCTCCTTCTTAAGGAGGTCGGCTTTCTGGTCAAAGGTGGTCAGATAGGGTAGCTCCGTTCCGGGTGAGAGCACCTCTCGGGGGTGCTGTCGGAAGGTAACTACGCCGCTCAGCAATGCTTCTTGTCCGGCCTGTTCCATGAGCTGTGAGAGCAGATACTTGTGCCCGAGGTGAACCCCATCGAAGACACCGACAGCCAGCAGTATGTCTTTTTCGTGTGATAACTGGTCCAGCTCTTCCTCTACCCGCATAGGTTCTCCCCTGAGCACAATTGCCTGTGAAAAGACAGGGAACAGCCAACGATGAGGATTGATAAGGGAAACTGGTAAAACGCCGGCAGTTGTCTCATGGCTAAGGTGCTTTTAATATTATCATAAGGGTATTTGGGCGTCAACCGGAAGTACCAACGGGTAGTACTGTGTTCTCGCTCAGATTCGGAAAACAGGGCGACACAACAGAGTGAGGTGTCGTGGTCACTGCCTGACAACCCGCCCTCCCAGCAGGGAGGAGAAGTTTTTCTTCCTGTTTAGGAAGCAGGCACGGGGGATGAGGCATTCTCCGGTGGCCAGCACCGGCTGTACTGGAGTGTCACTGATGTACCGGACACCCGCATACCGGACTGACCGTGTTGCGTCAAAAGAAACTGTTACCGAACGGTTAGTGGTTGCCTCATAATTCCGGTTACCGAAGCCTCCTTGGATTTACCTTTCCCTGGTTGAACGGCTGGGTATTTTGCCATGTCCCACAATCGTTCCAGGTTCTCGTTGATTTGCCTCAGAAGCAGGGCAGGGTTGAGGCGATGATAGATTGCCGCCAGCTCCTGTTGCTTGACCTCAGTAAGGATGCCTGCCGATAACAACCGCCGGTATGGTGT
>DAOUVG010000024.1 GCA_030667735.1 Dehalococcoidales bacterium | reverse complement strand
TCGCGAATTGAAACGGTAAATCCCAATGAAAGGCGGTTTGTTATGAAGGCAGTATCTGTTGCTGGTAAAGGTAAGGTCCAAATTGAAGAAATCCCGAAACCCGAAGTAATCCCCGGTACGCTCTTAATAAAGGTTACCTACTGTTCGTTGTGTGGCAGTGATATAGAACGGGTTTACGGGCCTCATTGGGATACCGGTAGCCCCCGACTGGAGAGTATCAAAGGGTCTATCCTTGGTCACGAATGGGTTGGCACGGTGGAAGAAATAGGCGAAGGGGTTGAAGGCTGGTCTGTTGGCGAGCGCACCGTTGACGGAAGGTTTTATTGTGGACGATGCTGGTACTGTGTCAGAGGGATGCCCTTTATGTGCATGGGCGGACGGGTAAGAGGTCATCCCTACGAGGACATTCAGTCAGACACCCCTCCACCCCCGCAACGGTATGGTGCTCTGACCGAATATGTATTACGTCCCGCCGGTGGTCGCCTCAAAGTGGCCGACCATATCTCCGATGAAGAAGCTGCCATGGCTGAACCACTGGCTACCGGAGTAACCTCTGTTCTTAATGCCGAGGTAAGGCTGGCTGATGCGGCGGTAATCATTGGTGTCGGTCACATTGGTCTCTCCGTACTGGCGGCGGCAAAGGCCGCTGGAGCAGCGCCGATCATTGCCATTGATAGAATAGACGAGCGCCTGGAGATTGCCCGGCAGATGGGTGCCAATATCACTCTCAACGCCGATAAAACCGATGTCATTAAAGAGGTGGTCGCTATCACCGAAGCAGGCCCCGATGTTATCTTTCTCGGTGTCAGTTCTCAGGCTCCCGGCATTGTTGAACAGGCTTTTGAAATGGTCAGGTATCATGGCAGGATTATGATTGTCGGCAATGCTGCACCGGCGACTCTTCAACCAGGAAAATGGCTGACCAAAGAGGTGAGAGTTGAGGGGACCGTACACATGGGTGAATCAATGATTCCGGCAATGCAGTTGATAGAATATGGGCAGGTCAATCTTAAGCCGATGGTCACCGAGGTTATCCCGCTTGAGGAAGCTCAGCGTGCATTTGATTCCCTCCATAACGGGACGAATGTAGCTGTGGTATTACAACCTTAGGTGGCAGCTTCAGTTATCACCTTACCAGAATAAAACAACGTTGCATTTGTCAAATACATGTCGATTAACGATAATGCTGACCACACGATATGGCTATTTTTTGGTTCCTGCACGGCTCCAGGAGAGAGATTGTCTGCCGAGTGTCACTGAAGTACCATGATCCTCAGCGTCGCTGGTAGCATTGGACTTCGGTGCGAATTAAAATGAGAAATCCTGGATAATAAGGTCTAAATAGTAAAAGAGGAGAATATTTATGAATAATTTCGTTTTCAGGAATCCAACGACGGTCTATTTTGGCAAAAAAACGGAGGAGAATGTTGGGCAGATTGTCGCTCAATATTCCAAGAACATTCTGCTGCACCACTACGGTGAGGATGTGCTAAGAATGATTGGGATTTACGACACGGCTATTAAATCACTTAACGACGCTGGGGTGAAGTTTACCGAGTTGGGCGGGGTTAAACCCAATCCCAGGCTCTCTCTGGTCAAAGAGGGAATTGAGATTTGCCGCAAAGAGGGAATTGATTTTGTTCTGGGGATTGGCGGCGGGAGCGTTATTGACTCAGCCAAGGCCATTGCCTTTGGAGTGCCTTATGACGGCGATGTCTGGGATTTCTTTATCCACAAAGCGCAGGTGCAAGAGACCTTACCCACCGGTTCCATTCTGACTCTTCCCGGTACCGGGAGTGAAACCAGTTTGAGCTGTGTAGTCACAAACGAAGATATAGGCTATAAAGGTTCGGTCGATATCGATGTGATTCGGCCTAAATTCGCTATAATGAATCCCGAGTTAACAATGTCTCTCCCTCCCTATCAGACCATGTGCGGTACATTTGACGCCTTGAGCCATGTTATTGAACGTTATTTCACCGATGTTCCCAATGTTACAGTTACCGATCTTCAGTGCGAAGCGGTGATGAGGGCGATTATCCATATTGGTCCTCTCCAACTGGATGACCCCCAAAACTACGACTACCGGGCCGAAATCATGTGGGCCAGTAAAATTGCCCACGATAACTCCCTCGGGATTGGCCGGATTGTTGACTGGACTTCCCATATTTTGGGTCATCAGATTAGCGCTGTCTGCGACCTGGCTCATGGCGCATCCCTGGCCATAATGGTGCTCGCCTGGATGAAGTATATTTATAAACAGCATATTGATAGATTCTACAAATTTGCCGTCAATGTCTTTAAGGTTGAGCCCGCCGCTATGAGCAGGGAACTGACCGCCTATGAAGGAATCATACGCCTGGAAGCTTTCATAAAAAGAATGGGGCTGCCAACCAGGCTTTCCGAGGCTAACGTAGATGCTTCAATAATTCCGGAGATGACTAAAATATTCGAGGGCAGAACACATGGTGCTTTTCATCCGATAAATAAAGACGATATTGATAAGATTTTTATGCTGGCTAAGTAGGCGAAAAACTTACACCAACTCTTGCCAGAGACATGGTGAGAGTGCTATACTCGATTCACGTTAACAACTTAGTAGTAACGGGGGAGCTTGGGGAGCCAGGCTGAGAAGATGTGCTTGATCACAGAGCGGTCACCCACATCGACCCAGAGAACCTGATCCGGGTAATACCGGCGGAGGGAATGTAAGCACGGCAACACAGAGGGCTACCCTCCATACAGGGTAGCCCTTTTTGTATGTGGAGTAAACTCGATGAAAGCTTTAATACTGGTCAACGGCGAATTATATCAACCCGATGTCCTGCGAAACAGAATCCGCACCGAGGCATTTGACCTGGTGCTCGGGGCTGATGAGGGCGCACGCTATGCCTGTACCCTTAATGTCACCCTTGATGCGGTCATCGGCGATTTTGATTCGCTCTCAGATTTAGAGCAACATGGCACCAGTAACACTGAGTTTGTCTCCTATCCGGCAGAAAAAGATGAAACCGATCTTGAATTGGCGCTTCTCTACGCTGAGGAACAGGGGGCCGATCGGATCGTAATGGTTGGCGCAATGGGTGGGCGTATGGATATGACCATCGCCAACATCCTGCTGATAACTCATGCAAGCCTTGGTTCATGCAGAATTGAAGTGTGGCACGGGGAGCAAACGGGGTGGGTCATCAGGCCGCCGGGTGAAGATATTCCCGGTCATCCCGGAGATACGGTCTCATTGCTTCCATTGGGTGGCTGTGCCTCGGGCATCACGACAAAGGGATTGAAATACTCCCTCAAGGACCAGGAGCTCCCCTTTGGACCGGCACGAGGGATCAGTAACCTGCTGGTTGGACAATCCTCCCATATAAAATTATCAGGGGGTCTTCTTCTGGTAGTCCATACCCCCGGGAGGGCATGAATAATGTACGGAGAAATGATATGACAGAAAAACGGACCATGAATGTCGGTGTGCAGGTCTTGCCTCTGGTTGAGGATGTCTACTACATCGTTGATAAGGCAATAGAAGCCATTCAGGCCAGCGGCGTAAAATTTGAGGTCGGGCCATTGGAAACGACCCTGGAAGGCGATGATCTGGACCAACTGCTTGAGGTGGCCAAGTCCGCACACCGTGCTTGTTTTGAGGCGGGTGCGGGCAAAGTAGTGACCATCATCAAGATCGCCGACGCACTGGAAGGCACCTCGATTGAGGAGAAAGTGGGCAAATATCGAAAGGTCGATTTATGAACTGGCGCAGGGATATCGTCCCTCCCACCGCATTGATCGCCATCCTTATCATCGGCTGGTATTTCGTGGCGAAGGTCAGCGGACTGAGTTCGTTTATCCTGCCCACTCCGCTTGATGTCATCCAGGCCGGATGGGAAACACGAGCTCTCTTGCTGAATGCCATCGGCACCACGCTGTTGGCAACCGGTATCGGTTTGGTGTTGGCCCTCATAACGGGGATCGGTATCGCCGCCCTTGTAGATTTCTGGCCTCTGGCGCATCGCGCCCTGTATCCGATTCTGGTCGTGTCACAGACCATCCAGATACTCGCTATTGCACCGATCCTGATCATCTGGTTTGGGTTTGGTGTAACGCCCACGATATTAATCGTGGTTTTATTCTGCTTCTTCCCGTTAGCCATCAGCACCGCTGACGGCCTGACATCCTCAGACCCGGAGTTGATCGCTTTACTCCGCGCAATGGGGGCAAAAAAGTGGCAAATCTGGCGAATGGTCCGTATGCCTTCGGCTTTGCCATCGTTCTTCTCCGGTCTGCGGTTGGCTGTAACCTATAGCGTGGTCGCGGCAACCATCGGGGAATGGGTGGGCGGCTCTCCCGGATTGGGGCTGTACATGCTCAAATCCAAGAACGCGCTGGCAACCGACCAGGTATTCGTTGCCATGTTCATCACGTCACTATTGAGTGTAGGCCTGTTCATGCTGGTCTATGGAATCGAACGGTTAGCCCTGCCCTGGTACCACTCCACACAACGAACGGAGCAATGGGACGATCTTGGTATTTATTAGGCTACGGAGGAATATGAAATGAAACGTCTGTCTTTGGTCATCGTACTGCTGCTCATAGCACTGATAGCCACTGCCTGCGGAAGCCCCGCAGATGAGGGACTCATCCCGGTTACGTTCATGCTGGATTGGGTCCCGAACACCAATCACACCGGAATCTTTGTGGCGGAAGCAAACGGCTATTTTGAAGAAGCCGGTCTTGCGGTTGACATCATCCAACCTGGCGAAGTATACCCCGAAGCCGCAGTCGCCAGCGGCGCCGCCGATTTCGGCATCACTTTTCAGGAGTCTCTGACGCTGGCGCGTGCTAAAGAAGTGCCCGTCGTTTCTATCGCGGCAGTGCTCCAGCATAACACGTCCGGCTTCGCCTCTGCCGCCGACCTGAACGTTACCAGTCCGGCAGATTTTGAGGGTCTGCGCTATGGGGCATGGGGTTCGCCATTTGAGGAGCCCACGCTGGAGGTCCTCATGGGCTGTGCAGGTGCCGACTTCAGCCTGCTTGAGATTCTGAATACCGGCTATGCCGACTCCTTGGCCCTGATTGCTGAGGACCAGATCGATATGGCATGGATTTTCTACGGCTGGCAGGGTTTTCAGGCTATACAACAGGGTGTCGATATCAACGTTGTGATGATGAAGGACTACTTCGATTGCATTCCTGACTACTATACGCCGGTCGTGATCGCCAGCGAGGACACCATCGCCAACAGGCCGGAAGTCGTCAGAGCCCTCTTGAAAGCTCTTTCACGCGGGTATACCTTTGCGGCAGACAACCCGGGCAAAGCCGCCGAGCTTCTGCTTGCCGCCGTGCCTGAACTCAATGCCGAACTCGTCAAGGCAAGTCAGGACTGGCTTTCGGAATACTATCAAGCTGACGCACCGCGTTGGGGTGAACAGAAAGAAAGCGTCTGGCAGGACTACACTGATTTCATGGTGGAGCGCGACATTCTGTCGGCCCCTATCTCTGTCTCTGATGCCTTCACCAACGAGTTTCTACCTTGAGGTATAGATTGCCATAATCCCGTCTTAGTGCCGAAGATTTAGCAGGATGCTGAAAAATAGGAGTGCAGAGGGAGCCCCTTCAGAAGGGGGCGCTCCTCAGAAGGGGGCGCCCAGATATAATTTCTACCTCCTTCCTGGCCAGGAAGGGGAAGGCGGTCCATCCGGGCCGCACGGGGATTGGTCGAAAGGGTTTTTCAACACCCTGTTAGAGGAGGGATGCTTATCATTAATAATGAATCGCTATGACCACACCACGTATCGAATTAAGACATGTCAGTAAAACCTTCTCCGGGATTGAACACGCTGTTCCGGCATTAAAAGATATCTCTTTCAAGGTTATGCCCGGCGAGTTTGTCACCATCATTGGAGCAAGCGGGAGCGGTAAAAGCACGCTTTTTAATCTCTGCGTAGGGCTCCTTGAACCCGATGAAGGCGAAATCCTGATCGATGGCGAAAGGCCGGACAATCGCGCCGGGATGGTGGGCTATATGCCTCAGCGTGACTTGCTTCTCCCATGGCGAAGTGTGCTGGATAACGTCCTCATCCCATTGGAGATTCAAGGCATCCCCCGAAGAGAATCACGACAGAGAGCCCTTGAGATGCTCTCTCACTTTGGATTGGAAACCTTTGAGAAGGAATATCCCTCGGCGCTCTCCGGGGGCATGCGCCAGCGTGCCGCCCTCCTGAGAACATGGCTCATGGGGCGCTCTACCCTGCTCCTCGATGAACCATTCGGTGCATTGGATGCCCTGACTCGCAAGGAGCTTCAAAATTGGTTATTGAAGGTCTGGCAGGAATTCGGGCGGACAGTGATGTTCATCACCCATGATGTTGAAGAAGCCGTCTATCTTGCCGACCGGGTTATCGTGTTAAGCGCCCGCCCGGGCGAAATCAAACGTGAATTGAAGATCGATTTACCACGCCCCCGGCGTCAGAGGATGATCGCAGAGCCTGATTTCGGGAAACTGGTACGAGAATTACTCACCGAGTTAGGGGTTGATGTTTGAGCGAGATTATGCCATCAGTCAGGAAGACCTCGCACCTGGCCTGTGGCTCTCTGCGGATAAAGAGACTCCTCAATTCCAGGGGCACTCCCGCGCCTGGCCTTCACGCGTAAGAACGGACTGACCTTTCCTCCTGGTGCTGCCATACATTGTGTTGACTATCCTCCATAATGCAGGCACAATTAAGAATCAGAAGGGGGGAACCCGATATGGCAGGAAGAAGCAGCTTGTCTCGTCGAAGGTTTGAGCGTCTGGTGAGGAGGGCGCTGGCAGCCCTGCCGGAGGAATTCCGGAGCAGACTGGAGAATGTGGCGGTGGTGATAGAGGATGAGCCCCCTGAAGACATGCCTGACACCCTGGGACTCTATGAGGGAATACCCCTCACAGAACGCTCACTGGAGGATGTCACCTTGCCCGACGTGATAACGATATTCAAGGGACCCATTGAGCGAGTCTGCCATACTGAGGAAGACATCGAGGAGGAGGTGCGTCTCACAGTACTTCACGAGGTGGGGCACTTCTTCGGGTTGGAAGAGGCCCAACTGGAATAGACAGAAAAACAGCGCGGGTACGTCAGGTCGTCTTATAGTTTCTTACCATGAGCTAGTATCGTCCCGGAAACGGGCGGGCATCAAACAGACTGGCTACGTGTGCATACAAATGAAACCTCTCGGGCGAAGTCTGATGAAATGGAAGGGAATTCTGATGTCAGGCATCTGGGTTGTTGTCGCTGTCGCCGGCGCCTACATCATCTTTGCCGGCCTCCTCTTCATTTTTCAATCCCACTTTGTGTACTATCCTGAACGCATTCTTGTAGCGGACCCCGGTAGCATTGGGCTCAACTTCGAGAACGTCTCATTTGAAACCTCGGACAGGGTCGAGCTCTCCGGTTGGTTTATTCCCAGCCCTGGTGCTAGCGGTGTGATTCTATTCTGTCATGGTAACGCAGGCAACATATCACACCGGTTGGAGTCCGTTCAGATGTTTCATCGACTTGGACTGGACGTTTTCATTTTCGACTACCGAGGCTACGGCCAGAGTAAGGGAAAGCCCACGGAGCAGGGCACCTACAAAGATGTTGAGGCTGCGTGGCGGTACTTGATTGAGACGCGCCAGGTAAATCCGGACCAAATAGTTGTTTTTGGCCGGTCACTTGGTGGTGCGATTGCCTCGTGGCTTGCGCAGACCCACCCGCCAGGGGCACTTATCCTTGAGTCAACATTTACATCCCTTCCCGATATTGCTGCCACACTCTATCCCTACCTTCCGGTAAGGTGGCTATCGCGTTTTGAATACGATACGGCAGAACGCCTGGGTAGAGTGGATTGCCCCGTTCTGATTGTCCACAGTCGCGATGATGAAATAATGCCCTTTGGACACGGGCGGCAACTGTTTGAGGCGGCGAAGGAGCCGAAGAGATTCCTCGAAATCTCCGGCACACATAATGAAGGGTTCATCACATCAGGCGGGCATTATGAAGAAGGTCTGAATGCATTCATCCTGGAGCATATTGTGCCTGAGAAATGAATGACACTTCAGACCCCGGGTGTTCCACAAACTGACTCAACCTTGAATACCCGTCCGGGGTGTATATATATAGGGAAAGGAAGCGAACGAACGGCTTACCTGTGCAACACAGCCTGGCAGGTAATCCTGAAGACTGCCTGGACTTCTTCCAACATCGATAGTCCGGCCAACACCATCACCACTAGCCTGGAGCTGTCCACTTGCTTCTAGAACAGATAAGTAGCAAGCAGCAATGCCACACCGGCTACCAGCAGATAGCGGCCCACCAGGATGAACCAGTTCTCAGAGATAGTGCTCAGCCAGGCGGGCTGCTTGTGGTTGTTTATCGCGGCAAGAAGGCGCTTTCTGGGAAGCCTCCAGGCTATCAGCGCTGCGCCAACGATGCCGGCCACGAGCACTACTCCGGAACCTGTGACCTGGTCTATCACGTCCAGAAATGGCTTCCCGCCGACGGTAAGCCCCACGGAGGTGAAGCTCAACGCCGAAGGGATGCCCAGCGCCGTGACGATAGCGACTACAGCCAATGCCGCCCAGCCCCGGGACAAGTGAAATTCGTCGCGGACTGGAGCGAGCACAGATGCCAACCCACCGACGCAAGATGTGAACGCAGCTACGAATAGCAGAACGTAGAAGGCTATGCCTATGAACAGGCCTCCGGCAACCTCACGAAATATCATGGGAAATGCAGTGAAAGACAGTGCGCTGCCTGTATCGGGGGCGATACCGAAAGTGAATACTATCGGAAACACTACCAGACCTGCCGTGATTGAGATTATTGAATTAGTCCCGGCCACGATTGCGGACGAACTGGCAATATTGACGCCCTTTGGTATATAGCTCCCGTAGGTAATAAGGAAACCCTGACCGATGGACAGCGAGTAGAACGCCTGTCCCGCCGCCATCCGCCAGGTTGTGGGTTCCAGAAAGCGTTCCAGGTCAAAGCTGAAGTAGAAGTCGCGGGCCTGGCTTGCCCCCGAAAGAGTCTGCGAATAGATGGCAAGGCCGCCGACTATCACGACAAGCAGGGGGAGCAGGTATTTGCCCATGCTTTCGAGACCCCTGACACCGCGCTGCATTACGGCAAAGGTGAGGACGGCTACCACCAAGAAGAACCAGAGGGAAGCAAAGCCCGCGGTAAACTCTTCGAATGGCCTCAGGTCAGCCCGGATTGCATCGACCGCATAGCCCAGTGTCCAGCCAGTAACCACAAGGTAGTAGCTCATGATAGCGATGAGCATCACAACCAGGGACCATCCGACCCATGGGCCCCATTTCGGGTTGATCCGCCGGAACATTCCCACCGGACCCCGTTTGACGAGATTACCGGCGCTGGCCTCAAGAACAACGAGCGGGATACCTATTGCCAGAATGCAGATTGCGTATGCGAGAACAAATGTACCGCCGCCATTCTCTCCTGCCATGTACGGAAACCGCCAGATGTTTCCGAGGCCTACAACTCCAGCGACCGAGGCAAGTATATAGGCGCGCTGTGATGTCCAGACCGGGCGCGGAGCAGCCCCTGTCGTAATCTGGCTCATCTCTGATTTCACTGGCGGCTTTTCGATATTATGACCTCCTGTGTGCCACCAACTATAATAGCATTCTTCAGCAATCATGAACATAAGGACGCGTTGAGCTTTCGGTGAGAACTTCAGTTGCACAACCTGACGTTATTGCCCGGGTATTACTTGCGGTGCCATTTACCAAACTACTCCATCCCTCCTGTGGAAGAGGAAACAACAATCAGCTCATCAGGATGTTGACATCGAAATATCGGTGTGCTGGATTACTGGCAATACGATGCTATACCAGTTTTTTAGATACCATCAGCACAAGGCAATACCGTTTATCTCTAATATCCTTGCCATGTTGCGGGTAGAAGTTACCCAGAGAGAGGCAGCTACGACTGCCGATGTTCGTTGTAATAAAATATACGGAGACATTAAGTCTCAGGTGGACCTTACCAGATAAAACCAGGGTGCTGGTGAGTAGAGGACGACAGCCACCAGCTTAATCAAGCGCTGCTACCCCTTCCCGTGTCCGGGGCCCTGGGCGTAATCGGGTATAGCCCGATGCAAGCGCAATCTTTTGCGCCGAACCGCACGTTGTGCGGCGTAATCGGGCTAGCGATAGTGCCCACCGAACGAGCATCGAATGTTTTGAGTCAGCGGTGCTTGGATTCGATAAGGGGGAAAGTATGCGTGACTACATAATCAGAAGATTATTAATGATACCCACCATGCTGGTGGTGACGATAGTGGTCTTCCTCATGGTCCGCTTTATTCCCGGCAGTATAGTTGAGATGATGATGTTCCAGATGGGAGGAGGTGGGGAGAGTCAGTCGGAGGAAACGATAAGCCCGGAGGCTATCAGGCAATGGCTGGGGCTGGACAAGCCGATGCATGTCCAGTATGTAATCTGGATGGAGGGTATATTTACCCGCGGCGACTTCGGCACCTCACTCTGGACCAGGAAACCGGTTTTACCAGAGATTCTAGCCAGACTGCCGATAACCTTTGAGCTTGGTTTCTTTGCTTTCGTTATATCGCAACTGATAGCCCTGCCGGTAGGCATAATTTCCGCCATACGGCAGGATTCCTGGCTGGACTATTTAGGGCGCAGCTTCGCCATCATCTCCCTGGCGACCCCAGCCTTCTGGCTGGGGTCGATGATTGTCATCTTCCCCTCGATATGGTGGGGATGGTCGCCGAAAGTGGAGCTCATTTCCTTCACTAAGCACCCGGCAGGGAATCTG
>DAOUVG010000121.1 GCA_030667735.1 Dehalococcoidales bacterium | reverse complement strand
CGTGCGGCCTAGACGGGGCGCCCCTCAGAAGAGGGGTTTCGCCCCTTCTGAACTCCCCTTTTTCATCACCCTGTCAGAGTAATAGCTCCATTTGAAAGCAGGGTAAAAATGCAGGGCAAACGAAGTATGTATTAATTTAATGCCCCACAGCAAGCTGTGGGGTAGTTTATTATATTCTCTATCTATGGTATCGGCGTCTCCAGAATCCACCTGCGGATATTCCCGGCGACTTCTTCTCCGGCATCCTCCTGGATGAAGTGTCCTGCGTTCCTGATGGGCAGCGGGGGAGCGCAGTTGCGGAAAATAGTTCGGAACATACTCTCTCCTGCCCTGGTGATGGCGTCTCCCTCCGCCCAGGGCAGGAGCACCGGTAGCTCAAGCGTCCTCAGTACCTCGATGGCAACACGATTGTCATAGGCCCCTGGATGGTCCGGGCGTATCGGCACATGGCGAGGCCAGAGGAGAGCCGCTGTCTGATACTCCACCGAAGGGAAAGGTGCCCCGTAGGCGGCTGCTTCGGCTTCGGTCAATTCGCGGTTGGTAACAGCCTGCTTCATCATTGCCGACAGGTCGAACTCTGACAGTCGCTGTGAAAGTTTTCGCCAGGTCATAAAGGCCCCTCCCATTCCTCCGGTCTCCGCAGCGGACGTCCCACCAGGTCTGCCCCCATCGGGGATACCGGTGTTCATCGGGACAATCCGGGCGAAACGTTCGGGCATCTGAGAAACAACACGCAGGCCAATCAGACCTCCCCAGTCCTGGCAGACCAGCGTTATTCGTTTGAGGTCCAGTTCCAGGATGAACTTCCGCATCCAGCGCACGTATGCCCTGTAGCTATATGCGTTATCCGCAACCGGTTTATCGGACCGTCCAAACCCTATCTGGTCAGGCACTATCACACGGTTTGCCCCGGATAGAACCGGTATCATGTGTCGGTACAAATACCCCCAGGTCGGCTCACCGTGAAGCATCAGTATCGGGTCGCCGGAGCCTTCCTCCACATAGGCCATTCTAAGCCCTTCCATCTCCACGTAGCGCGGCGCATAGGGATAACCCGGCAGATTGGCAAAGCGCTCCTCCGGCGTACGCAGCACCGAACCGTCGGGCCAGGTCAATTGCACCCGGTCTGTCTGCTGCTGAGCGAACCCTGCCACCAGCCTGATATCGGCAGGGTCCATACCCCCGGTGACTTCCGCCACCCACGCCCCGAAGTCAAGCAGGTCACAATCAATCTCGTGTTCCGGCGGACGCGGCTCGTAGCGGTCCCAGAAACCAAAGACGGTAGCTATCGAGGGCCAACCCCTCCCGAGGTCCCCCAACTCCAGGGCATAGAGGTGGTCGTGCTCCGAGCACCAGTAGACCCTGCCCGCGCGGATACCGGTCACTCTCTCCAGTGCTTGTGCAACTTCCGGGCGGGCATCAAGCTCCTGCTCCACCAGTAACGGGTCGGCACGGAGATAGGACAACTGTTCAGCGGATGGCGTAATGAACTTCATAATGACCTCCCCACCGTCCTGTCCAGGAACTCGACTATGTTCCGGGCGATATCCGGGCCGCGGTCATCCTGAAGGAAGTGCGCCGCATTGTCAAACGTTATCGGGCCTTCGGCATGTGGCAGCAGCTCCTTCAGTCGGTTTGCGTACTCTATTGGAAAGACATTGTCCTCCGGTGCCCAGATAAGGAGGGTTGGTACCTGTGCCAGTTCCGGTAACCGTCGTTCGATGGCGAGCATATGCTCCCAGCCACGGTCGCCTTCCCGCATCGGAATAGTGCGCGGCCATGTCAGGACCACGTGGTCCGAGTCCGCCTCATCGTAGATGTGGTGATAGGCACGGGCTTCAGTCTCACTCATACCTCTCCGCGATACGAGTGATGGCCCGGCGTGGGACAGTATCTTGTGCCGCTTCATAAAGAACTGGCCTATCAGTGGCGCGTGCCATGTTGTCCAGGGACGTGACGAAGAATGGAAGCGGCCGACATTGCCGGTGAACAGCCAGGTATTCATCAGCACCATTGCATCCAGCCGTTCCCGACGTTGCAGTGCGGCTCCGACACCCTGAGGGCCTCCCCAGTCCTGTCCCACGACGACGAATCCCCGCAGTCCCAGCTGGTCCATGAGAGATACCAGGTCGGCGATATGGTGAGGCATCGTGAGAGCGCTGTCTACCCGCGGTTTGTCCGAGTAGCCCGCCCCAATCCAATCCGGCACGATAACCCGGTACCCGGCCTCGGTCAGCGGCGGGATGAAATAACGGTAGAGTAAGCCCCAGGCGGGATTTCCATGGAGGAGCAGGACCGGCCGGGCTTCGTGGTCACCCTCGTCCACATAGGCCATGGTCCTTCCGTTCACGGTAATCGCATGCTGCTCCCAGGGAAAGATTGCTCTGAGCCAGTCAGGTCTTTCAAGCAGTTTTCGGGTCATACGCACACCACCTCCTTCCGGTAAGAGAAATATAATAGTGTCTCAGGCAAACTGTAAGCGCCATTATAGCAGGCTGCTACGATAGCCGACAAGCATCCGCTGCACCCCGATGTTCACCTGAGACGGGGACTCACGGCATACCGCCAGCCAGGCCTCCTCCGGAGCGCCGCAGGTTGCAAGCGTATCATCGAGGTCAAACAGAATACCCGAAGGGTATTCATAAAGTCGCTGCCCCGGCCTTATTATTGCTTCTGCCCGCTTATTGCCAGCACTCGTTCCAGTACCACAGCCACACCGTCGTCATCATTACTGGTAGTGGAATATCTGCAAAGGGATAGTACCTCAGGAACGGCATTAGCCATGGATACCGCAGTACCACATGAGGCCAGCAAATCAATATCCGGAATATCATCGCCAAAGGCAAGTACATCATCCATTGCGATTTCCCTCGACAGGAGGAGATGTTGCAGAGCGCCGGACTTTGATGCCCGAATACTCAGGATATTGAGAAACGTCATCCCGTTAGCCGGCACCACTGATACAATATCTCCATATCGCCGTGAGACCTCCGCAGCCAGGTCAGAGACATCGCTCCCACCACGACTGGTGGCAATCCTGGACGGGTTTCTCGTCAGAGCCTCGTCTACGGACATGACCATATCCGGTGTTGCCGCATTGAACTGCCAGAGCGTTTCTGCGTCGGCTGCCCAGTTGGCACCGAACTCCCAGCCTTCGATTTCCACCGTCACTCGCACTTCCGGTCCCATGCCCGCGAGCAGGTCCACAATGCCCCGGGCCACCCCTTTCGGGAGCACCTCCCGGAACGCACCGGAAAGTGGAGGTGCTGCCAGAGCAGCGGTTCCATTCATAACTACCAGAGAGCAGAAGTTTGTCAGGTCATCACCGACCAGGCGGCGAAGCGTCCGGATGGGTCGAGAGGTGGCAATAACGACGGGAATACCACGAGCTACGCACCCTTTTATAGCCATGCGGTTTCGCTCGGATAGCTGTGCCCGGCTGTTTAGCAGGGTCCCGTCAAGGTCAACGGCAATCGCACCGGGAATACGATTAAATGTGGGAAGGTTTATCACTTTCCATCTCCGGAACAGCACCCTCTTAAGTACGCATAGGTCACGCAGTAAGCACCAGCAGCCACGGACATTATGTGGCAAAGAGACAACTATTGCAAAGTAACCGGGGACTGCCGCTTGCCTGTTCGGATGGGCAGCGAATAGCTCTGGAACGGACGCCCGGGTCACCCTCCCGCGATATTGATAAATGCCTGCATTATGATGTAGAATAAACCAATGTTTCCTGCGTTAAATGAGTGCCACAAGCGATGCGAGGTACTATACTATATTGAACGCATGAGCAGGTCTGTCAGCACTGGTATTTCCCTGTTTCCAGTCTGGTTTAGTGCGGTATTATGCCATGCCTGGCAACCGGAGGCAAACGCCGCAAGACAGAGACTTCCATATAATAGCTAACCGGAGTAGAAAATGCGCAACTACATAATCCGAAGAATTGCTTTCATGATACCCACTCTTTTATTGGTAACCATAGTGGTATTCCTCACCATACGCCTCATTCCCGGCAGCGCGGTGGAGATGATGGCTATCGAGATGGGGTCAAGGGAATCGACCGGTGGGCAGATGGACATCGCGGCAGTCGAGGCAATGCTCGGAATGGACATGCCGTGGCATGAGCAATATCTGACATGGATGAAGGGTATTTTCCTGCGTGGTGATTTCGGAGATTCCCTATGGTTAAAGCGTCCCGTACTCCCCGAGATAATCGCCAGGCTACCGATAACCTTTGAGCTTGGTCTTCTCTCATTTCTAATCTCACAGATAATCGCCATCCCGATAGGTCTCTATTCCGCGATACGTCAAGACACCATGGGCGATGTAGTGGGAAGGACTTTTGCCATTGTTAACCTGGCGACGCCTGCCTTCTGGTTGGCTACTATGATTATGGTCTTCCCATCCATATGGTGGGGATGGTCACCACCAGTGCGTTACATTCCTTTTGGCGACGACCCCATGTCCAACCTCGAACAGTTCCTCATTCCGGCAATACTCATGGGTACGTCGATGTCGGCAACGACAATGAGGATGTTGCGCACCACAATGCTTGAAGTACTGCGTCAGGACTACGTGCGGACTGCCTGGGCAAAGGGGCTGAAAGAACGCATAGTCGTCATTCGCCACGCCATGAGGAACGCCATGATTCCCGTGATTACCATGATATCCGGGCAGATACCCATTATGATAGGCGGTGCCGTCATAATGGAACAGATATTCAGTCTACCTGGTATGGGACGCCTTTTCCTGGATGCCATCAATAGAAGAGACTATCCTTTTGTCAGTGCAATAAACACTCTGCTGGCTGGATTCGGTATGGTACTCATTTTGCTGACCGACCTCAGCTATGCCTTTCTGGACCCACGGGTCCGCTACAGGTAGCAGTCAGAGCCACTGACAGAACAGGTGATTAATCTGTCGGCCGTCCTGACAAACTTCCCTTCTCAGTAAACTGCCTACCAAACAGTGTAAGTTATTTCCACTGACAATCGCCGTGTCAGTTTCCAGCGTCCCACATTTCGGAATTGTTCTCGAAAAGTACGGACATCCCTGTCCCAGTGATAATACACAGTGGAGACTATTAGCGGCCACATCACTTCTCTACACACGCAACACCGGTAAATTACCAGTGGATATATACCCCGGTATCTGACAATATTTTCCAGGTAATCGACCTTACATTGTCAGGACACATCCCATATAATAACTTGACAGTTGACAAATTGCATGACAAGTGCTACCGTAATATCACTTAAATTGTCAGTGGCCTGTCAGTGCATTGTCAGTGCCATTCGATTCCCGGTGAACAGGACCCGGGCACTATTACTCTGACAGTCCGGGCTGACGGCATTGCTGTTACTACCCCTGTCGGGAGTAATAGCACTCATGGCTGGTAATGATAGAACCGGAGACTATCGTCTCCGGGAACTGGAGACTCTGTACTTGCGTACGGCAAAGCTTGAGGCATCCCAAACCGAGCTTGAACACATTAAAGAAGAGCTCCGTCAGTCAGAGG
>DAOUVG010000194.1 GCA_030667735.1 Dehalococcoidales bacterium | reverse complement strand
GTATATGTCAAACAGTCGAATCGACTTATAATAAATGCCCACCCGTTCTCAGGCGTGAGGGCCAGGTGTGGAAGTGTCCGGGGGAAAACGAACGGCTCTGGCCTCTTTTAGTTGCACCATCCGCTTCTCTCTTGATTCAGAAGCTAGTCTCTCCTGGCGGCATTATCGCAATCTGTGAGGCTGCTGCCTCTTCTGTCGCACCGTGCCTGTGCCTCTCGCCTGCCGGAATGTGGATAACGGTGCCCGGCGTCACCGTTATTTCCTCCCTCTCCGTTGCTACTATTCCTGTTCCCTCAGTAACGCACAGGACATGGTCAGCGGTGTGGGTATGGAATACACTTGACGCACCGGGACTGAAGTGCACTACAATAACCCGGAATTCGTCTTCACGCTCACCGATGATGCCTTGTATACTAACCTTGCCTTTGAAGTAATTGCCCGCAACTTCATGCGTATCGACGTCGCTAATCCTCACCACTTTCATCATTTACCTCCTCGCCATGAAATCAATCCTCGATTCTATCAACAGGGGACCTGGTACTCTGTCCCGATCGATTCCTCAGGGGCAAGTCACCACTCCGACCTGATGTGTCTGGCAATCGTGTCGATATTCTCAAACACAGCGCGTGTGGGCAGAGAGTAGCTTGTTCTGACCCTGGCGTAGCCGTGTTTTACCTCGGGCATCGCTACAATACTGCCCTTGAGAGCATCGGGACCCATGTGTAGCAGCTTCTCCTTCAATTGGTAGTCATAATTCAGCCGTTGGGCCAGGGAATCATCGCCCTTCCATTCAATATCAGCTACCATACCCCCGAAGAATGAGGTCTTCTTCTTGACCATTCTCGTCTTCTTCTTCGGTCCGACGAAGCCGGAGATTCTTACCAGGTATTCGAGATAGTAGTTGATTCCATACTGGCTGGCCGTGCCAATGACGTCTATTGAATCTACGTTACTGCCAATCAACTTTATCGTTCCCACCAGCTTCTGCCCCCAGGGGCGTTTGTGCCCGGTCGTCGTTTGGCTCACAGGTTCCTCTGGCATGGACACCTCTACCCCTATCGCGTCGAGATGCCGGTAAAGCTCCTGTGCCTTCTGTGGACCCTCCTTCTTCAGACGCCGGGCGGCCACAATGAGTCCCACTGTTGTTGATATGGCCAATACAATGGGTAGAAACTGACCGGGGTTCATTGTATCCTTACCTCCTACTGCTGCGTTGTAGCACGCAGCACCGGAATCCGTACCCAAATATGAGCCAGCTTCCAGGATTGTACCACAACCGGGGCTACCGGAGTTCCCGGCCACCACAAACAGAGATAACTCGGGCTGAGCACAATATGGACATTGTGTCATGAATCCTGATGAACTGCCTAACAGAAGTCAGTCCCGGTCAAACGTCAGACTCTGGTTCAACAGAGTGGAAACGCTCCGTGACTGCTGGGTGAGATAATGCTTGGTCTGCGGGTGTGAGAACAAGCGGACCGCGTTTCGCGGACTTCCGGAGCTAATATGTGACATGAAGGCCACGAGCGAGCTACGGATTACACAAACCGCTACAATGTGCAGGGGAAGGTGGAGTCTCAGCCTGAGAGCCTGTTCTCTATGAAGTCCCGGATATATGTATTAACCAGGTCCGGCTTCTCGTGAATAACCCAGTGTGAGCCGTCGGGTATACGTTTCACTGTCAATTCCGGTACGAACTCGTCAAGACCTTCGAGGTTTCCGGTGAGTAGAGCCTTGTCTTCCTCGCCCCAGATAACCAGAGTCGGTACCGTCACTGTTTGAACTGCGGTATCCGTGCCAAAATTGCCGTTTGCCTGACCACCCTGGTCCGAGGGCGGGCCTACCTGGGCTGCCCGATAGTAGTTCAGCCCACCAGTGAGTGCACCAGGCTGTGACCATGCCTCCAGGTATGCATCGCGGTCTTCCGCAGTGAAGAAGCCTTCTTTGAGACCCTTGCCAAGTATACTGTCGACGAGAGACGCATAGTTGTTTGCCGAAAGTACCTGTTCGGCTTGAGAGCCGCGGAACATTAACATGTACTGGCTGGCTCGCTGCTGAGCCGGATTCTCCTGCAACTCTCGATTGAATACTCCGGGGTGTGGTGCATTGATGATAATCAGCTTCTCAAGATAATCAGGATGGCGCAAGGCGAATGCCCATGCAACTGCACCGCCCCAGTCGTGACCAATGAGGATGAACTTCTTGTGCCCGAGGTGCTCTGCCAGCAATCGAATATCTCCAATGAGATACTCTACCCGGTACTGCTCTACGTCAGCCGGTTTTGACGACAGGTTGTAGCCACGCATGTCAGGCGCCACGACCTGATATTTATCCTCGAACTCAGTGAGCTGGTTCTTCCACTCATACCAGAACTCGGGAAAGCCGTGGGCGAACATTAGCAGCTTGCCCTTCCCTGCGGTTACATAATGCAGACGAATACCATTGATATCAGCGTAATCATGCTTGAGCATAGGTACCTCCCAATTCAACTACTCAGACATTGGCCATTGCAGGCTATTTGTGTGTGAAGTTTCAAGATGCCCCCGTTCCCATCCGGGAGTCGTATCCTGCCGATGAGATAGACCCGTTTCACACATCCGGAGCACGGTTGCCGCTACTTGAAGAGACAGCCGCGTGTTCCCAATCTACTGCTGTAGTGCCTGCCTGCTAAGAAGCAGGTTTACTTTAACTCTGCCCGGGTCCCGTTCCAGGCGTGCATGAAGAGTTGTTTCATTTCATCAGCAATAGACGGAAGCCCTATTACGCGGCGATTCGCCACAGGTAATTTAGCTATATTTTGCCCGATTCTCTGCATGTAAAAATCGACTATGGGGTCGAGTTCAGCCTGGAAGTGGGCGCTGTCTATCCCTGCGTCTTTAATAGCAAGCTGAATGCCAACCGATTGTTTTAACTGGTCCAGACCTGCCAGCAGGTTTTCGGTTTTACCCAGGTTGCCTCGTCCGCTAATTCCAAGTGCTGTAGCGAGGTCGCCAAAGCGTTTCTTACGGGAAGGATAAAGCCAGGCAAATACCGGACAGAGCATGAACGCATTAGCTCGACCGTGAGCGATGTGGAAGACGGCACCGATATCGTGGGCAGGCACATGGACTGCCCCCAATCTGCCATTGCTGAAAGCCATGCCTGCCTGAAGCGATGCCGTATGCATCTTATCGCGGGCTTCCATATCTTTACCATTGTTATAGGCTTTCGGTAGCCATTCCCAAATTGCTTTTGCTGCCCCCAGTGCCAAAGAATCTACTATCTGTGATGGTTCAATGAGTATGTAGCACTCAATAGCATGAATCAGGGCATCGAAGCCAGTATTAGCCGTTACCACCGGTGGCATCGTGACCGTCAGATCAGGGTCGACGATGGCGACATCGGGTATTATCTGCGGAGACATAAGACCGGCTTTGTAAGGTGGTGATACATCGTGGTCAGTAATGACGGCAGAGCTGGTTACCTCCGAACCGGTGCCACTGCTGGTAGCGATGGCCACAAATATTGCTTTCTTACGTAGCTCACGATTCCGGAATTCACGCGCGAAATCATTAAATGGCAGGGCGGCCAAATCAGGGTGCTCATAGAGTACCCAGGCTACTTTGCCAACATCCATGGAAGAACCGCCACCAAGCCCAACGATAATATCAGGTTTGAAATCCCGTACAGCGGAGAATGCATTCCAGGCTGTATCCTTTGACGGTTCAGCCTCAACCTGATCAAAGATCTGTATCTTTATGTTATTGGCCTGCAGAACCTTCGTGACGCGGTCCAATATCCCCAGATTACGTATGATAGTGTCGGTAACGATGAAGGCCCGCTTTCCTTGTATCGTGGCCAGGCTTTCCAGAGACCCCGAGCCTGAATAGATATGTCTTGGAACGACAAACGTACGATATGCCATGAATATCTCCTGTTGATTAACCGTCTTACCAATGATAGTTAG
>DAOUVG010000029.1 GCA_030667735.1 Dehalococcoidales bacterium | reverse complement strand
TGTCTCATCTTAATCGACCCGGCCAGGAGCGCACCGAACACGGCGGTGCCACCGAATACCGATAGCATTATGCCCAGACCAGTGGCACCTTCAACAAACTTCTGGTGGGCCAGCCAGGCGAGACCAACATCAATAGGACCGATGAAACAGAAATTAACGACCGCAATCACGGGCAGCAGTATCCGAATCTCCGGGTTATTCCAGGCATAGCGCAGACCTTCCTTCATATCGGAAAGCGCACTGGTTTGGCTGGCAGGTTCTGCTAACTCTTCGTTGACCTGTGTCGACCGACGGCGCAGGCTTATTCCTCTCATGAGCAACAGTGTCACAGAGGCAATAGCAAAGGTGGCAGCATCAACACCCATTGCCACCGCGCTGCCCGCAGCAGCCACGACGAAACCGGCTGCCGCCGGACCAATAAAAGCGCTTAGTTGCGAGGTAGCTATCACCAGGGAGTTAGCTGCCTCGAGCCTGTCTTTGCTGACCAGCCGGGGAATCATGGTCATCATCGCGGGCAGGAAGAAAGCACCCACAATCCCGAATATCACCATGAGGATGTACAGGTGCCAGAGTTCGACTGTCCCGGCAAATATCAGGAGCGCAAGCAGAGCCACCAGTACACCCTGGGCGGTATTGGAAACCAGCATCACCAGGCGCGGTGACAGTCGGTCACTGACCACCCCACCGAAGAGCATAAACACGGCGCGGGGAATAGCCGCCGCCATCATCACCATGCCCAGCGCCAGACCAGACCCGGTTGCCTCCAGCACCACCCAGGCCAGGGCTATCATCATAAAGAAGTTACCGAATACGGAGATACTCTCGCCCATCCAGAGCAGGCGGAAGTTCCAGTCTGCCAGCGGCTGTAATAAAGGAAAACGGCGGATGCTGCTTGCCGCGGAACGGATTGTGCTCTGCCGGACGGCGTCCTCTCTCATTACTCCTCCCGGATAGGAATTGGTGTGTTTGCACCGCGACAACGGTTATCAATGGGGCGATTTAGCGGGTGACTCCAGCTACCGGAGCCAGCCAGACTACTCAGTCTTATCGATTCTGGAGGCCCCTGATGTCCTGATGTCACCCATCGTTGGCTCACCCTTGTAGTGCAAGCGTGAGGCACCGCTCAGCTCTGCGTTCAGCCTGCCGTTGACGTTGACTGTCATCCTGCTGGCACCACTCATGACGAGACCGGCGTCCTGGACTTCAAAACTACCCATCTCGATACGACTGGCCCCACTGATATCGGCGGTGAGATTTCCGGCTGAGCCGGATATGTCCACCCGACTGGCACCGGATAGGACCAGCCTGGTATTCCCCACACCGAGGTCACCGGTAATACTGCTGGCTCCGGACAGCTCCATCCGGAAGTCCTCCGATGACTTGAACCCACTGACCGTAACTCTCGTGGCCCCGGAGATAGAGAGCCCTTTTAGTACCGGCATGGTTATGGTGGCTTTTGGTCGACTACTCGTTGGAATCCAGACGAAAGGATGCCGTTTCCGACCGATTCTCAACGTTTCGTCCTGCCTGGACACCTCGATAGACTGAAACGTGAGCCAGTCGGCTTCCACGACAACGCTGTATGAGTCCGACTGTTGGACATCGACCTCAAACGCTCCTCCCACCTCCACACTGCTGAAATCACTGAACCTGTATTCACGGGTCGACATGATTCTCCTCCTGAACCCCTATCATTGTGTGCATCACCCATTGTGAGTATTACTCGAAGTAGACGCGAACCTTCGCCTCGGGGCTATCGACATCCACCTCAAGCTCACTCAGAACATCGACCAGTTTCTCCAGGTCTTCCAGCTTGAGGTCGCGGATGTCCATATCAATCCCCTGCTCCTTGAGTTTCTGATTGATCTGGCCGGACGCCGCGTTGGGGATAACCGAAGCGAACTTCATACCCGCCCGGAGCAGGGCGACCGGTACGCGGATGTTGACACGCTCCTGCTTGGCACCAGGTCCCTCAGCCGGCTCTACAACGACCCTGAGGAACCTGGGCTGTGGCTTGCGCACCTGCTCCACCACACCCACAGTTGCTCCCTCACCGGCATGCTCGCCCATTGTTGCCAGCAGTCGCTCGGCCTCATCGACGTTTATCTTTCCCTCTGCCAGCAAGTCCAGGATTCTTCTTCTATTCTCGCTCATAATATTACCCTCCAGGTTTTCTCCTATTGAAATGAAACAAATACTTTCTCAGTTTTGTTGTCGACATCCACGGTGAGTCCACGCAATGCACAGAGTACCGCCAGTAGCCGTGGTCCACCACGAAGTAGAACGACACCTGCAATTGCTGCCCACTTACCATGACCGATACACAGCATTACCAGGGCAGCCAGTAAAGCAAATGGCAGAAGTAATAAGACAACCACAATTATCAATAGCGTTGCCGGTATCCCGATAATGAATAGTGGTAACCAGAAACGGATGTTGTGACGCTGGTTTTTTATATGCACCCGCAGCAACATCGGCGGTATCATTTTGACATCCTCTCAATCGCCTCGTCGGTGGTGATCTCGCCGCGTTCCAACTGAGCCAGTACCTCCGCCTGCGAGGACACCGGCATCGTCTCGACAAACTGGAAATGCTCAGAGATACGGTTGAGCCGGTTCTTGACTGTCGGGTAGCTGATACCGAAGAGCTGTTCCATTTCCTTGATGGAGCCGTGGCTGCGGACAAATGCCATCACGAAGACCTGGTCCTCGGCCGGCAGTTGAGCGAGCGGGGGCAGGTCGAAGCTGCCTTCGATGGAAAGTTCGCTATCGACCAGGCGCACCCGCTCCACCATAATCGGTGCTCCGCGCGTCAGGCGCATCAGTTCATACCAGTCTTTAGCCATATTCACTTACCTCCTTACTATTACGTTACTATCGGACTAGCGTATCCGGACAGGGGCGGGTGAGTCAGCCATGCCGCGTTCCTTCAGTCTCTGTCCGAACGATATCAGGGCTTCGCCCACTGCAATGACCATCCGGGTACCGAGTCCGGTGTGGTTACCACTGGTTCCCGCCACGGAACGCAGGGCCTCATGACGAGCATTGAGTTCACCCCGTCGGTCACGCAGTTCAAGGACTCGCTGTGTGTTTCGATGTTGCCGAATAAATATCTCCGGGCTGTGAATCATCATTATGCCTACCTCCTGGCGTAATTATCTTTATATCCATCTTCAGTTTCTTAATCCAGATTAGCATCTGATATTAAGATTGTCAATTCTCGTCATGCCGGAAGAGCACGGGTGTACAACGGTGTACGCCCCTATGCCAGTACCAACCTCTCCTTATCTCATCAGGTCTCACTCATACTTCATTTTATTAACTATATAGTCGCATTATTCTTCATTAAATGAATTATAGAGTAGTATTATTCAATCTTTCCAGAACCAGCAGAACCGGGGGCAGGGCCAGATGCCGGGGCGCTGTTTGCAGGTATCCCTCGCTGATGTTACAATCATCCGTAATCCCCTTTAGCACCACGGCACCCCGTCACAGACCACAACGGGAGGTGAGAAGAATGTCTGGAGGCGCACTTACCGGCATCAGGGTTGTCGAGCTAGCCACGATGGTGGCCGGTCCATACTGTGGAAAGATGCTCGCCGACCTGGGTGCCGATGTCATCAAGGTAGAGTCCCCGGAAGGCGACCCCTCACGGGAGTTCGGGCCCTTTCCAACCAGCGACCCACACCCCGAGCGCAGCGCCATGTTCCTCTACCTCAACACCAGCAAGCGCGGGATAACCCTGAATCCCGATGTGGTTGAAGGGCTTGAAGCCCTGAAACGGCTGGTCAAATGGGCTGATATCCTGATTGACAGCTTCCCACCCGAGCGCCTGGAAGGACCTGGTCTGGGCTGGGAAGCGCTGACCCGACTAAATCCGGCCCTGATTTACACCTCGATTACGCCGTATGGTCGCACCGGCCCACGGGCAGGCGTAAAGGGAGACGAACTGACGCTGATTCATGCCGGTGGATTGGGTAATCTGCTGCCGACACGCTCGGTGGACGTGGACCGGGCACCGGTGAAGATGGGGGGTTATGCCGTCGGCTACCACGGTGGTATTACTGCTGCCCTGGCCGCGATGGCAGCAGTCCTGAGCCAGAAAAAGACAGGGCGCGGTCGCCTCATTGACATTTCGCTGCAGGAAGTTATCCTGGCTATGGTACGAACAGGTCTGGCCGGTAACCGTTACCAGGACAGTACCTGGAGCCGGGTCCCCGACCGGCCTCCGGCGATGGGTAGAATGAAAACCAGGGACGGATACATAGTGGCCGGTACCCCGGAAGACCATCACTTCAGGGCTTTCCGCGAGCTGATGGGGAACCCGGAATGGATTGCCGGTAAGCAGTGGGAATCTCTGGCCTACAGGGCGCACCACCTGATGGAGGTTACCGATAAGATTGACGAATGGGTCCTGCAGCAGAGCAAGGACGAACTGCATCACCGCGGCGCCAGGATGGGCATCGCCATGGGGCCGCTCAACTCCGCCGAGGACCTCATGAAGGATGAGCAGTACGCGGCCCGGGAATACTTTGTCGAGGTGGAACATCCCGAGGTCGGCAGACACCGTTACGCCGGCTGGCCGTACCGGATGACGGCAACATCGCCGTGCGTCCAGCGACCTGCGCCCCTGCTGGGAGAGCACAACGGGGAGATATACGGCAGCTTGCTGGAGTACTCGCCCGAGGAATACGAGCTTCTCCGGCGCGCCGGTGCGGTATAACGACGAGAGAGAGAGGACGGTAGTAAGATGCTTCCGCTGGAAGGTATAAGAGTAGCCGACTTCAGTTGGGTATGGGCCGGACCCTACTGCGCCATGATGCTGGCGGCCCTCGGTGCCGAGGTAATAAAGGTGGAAGGCCACAGGCGGACCGACCTCATGCGTCATATTGTCAACTGGCCGATGTCGGACCCGGCGCCAACCATGGTACCACCCAACCAGGGGATGGCCCTCAACTCGGTCAACCAGAACAAGAAGAGCTTCACCCTGGACCTCAGCCGACCGGAAGGTGTGGCGCTGGCAAAACGGCTGGTGGCGGTCAGTGACATCGCTGTCGATAACATGCGGGCCGGTTCAATGGCCAGAATGGGCCTCGACTACGAAGAACTGCGCAAAGTACGCCCGGACATCATAGTCCTTTCCATGTCCAGCCGGGGACAGGAAGGCCCGCAGAAGGACTATGCGGGATACGCCACCATCCATCACGCCATTGGTGGCGGCGCCTACATAACCGGCTATCCGGATGATGACCCCTGCCACAGCACCGGCGATGTCGACCTGATGAATGGTACCAACGCGGCTTTTTCCGTCCTGGCTGCCCTGTACCACCGGATGGAGACCGGAGAGGGACAGTTTATCGATTACTCGCAGTGCGAGGGCGTTACCTCCGTCATCGGTGAGCTCCTGCTTGGCTACGAAATGAACGGGCAGGTCCCGGAGAGGATGGGCAATGCTCACCCCCGGTATGCGCCGCACAACGTGTACCGGTGCTGGGGAGTGGACCGCTGGCTCGCCCTCGAGGTCCACTCCGACGATGAGTTCGCCGCTCTGGTTGAGGTCATCGGCCAACCGGAACTAGCCAGAGACCCCCGTTTTTCCGACATGGCATCACGCAAGAAGAACGAGAAGGCGCTGGACCAGCTTATCGAAGCATGGACCAGGGTGCGCGACCGCGACTGGGTAGTCGCGGAGTTCTGCAAGGCCAATCTTGCCGCAGCGCCCTCTCGCAATGCCAAAGACCTTTATGCAGACCCGCACCTGCGGGCCCGAGGGGCCTTCCTGAAGGTAGACCACCCCGAGCTGGGAGAACTGGAGCTGGTGGGAGCACCCTGGAAGATGAGCGATGCGGAGATGCCGTCACGTCATGCCCCGCTGCTTGGTGAGCACAACGAATACGTGCTGAGGGAATTACTCGGTCTCAGCGAGCCCGAAGTGAGCGATCTCCGCCAGAACGACATCATCCTTTAGCTCCGACTTCGGTAATTGGCTTGCTGCCGAAGCCGCATTATTCCCTGGCACCGCGCAGGAAAGGTGTGCACGCCACGACAATCACTGCCAGAGCGATGCTGATGATTCTGAAGCTGGCGTAGAAGCCAAGTCGGTCAATAAGGTTGCCCATCACTGGCGTCAGTAGGCCGGCGACTTCCGCACCTGCGAAGTAATACACACCCAGTACGGTGGAGCGACGGCGTTCCGGCGTATTCCCGGCGATGTAGGCCTCGGAGGTAGGCATACGGGCGTTGCTTACCAGGCCGATAGCCACCATTACGGCAACAAGCGCCGGTACGTTCGGCGCCACGCCCAGCAGATAGATGAGGGGTATAGCGGCGAAACTCACCACCAGCAGTACCGGTATCCTGCCGAGACGATCGGAAAGATACCCGCCCATAGGCGCGGCAAACAGTCCTACTGCGGGCGTGATGGCGACCAGAATGGCGGCCGTCGCCTCGGGAACACCGAAGTGGTCTACCGCATACAGGGAGAGATAGGCCGCCACCGATTGGGTCATCGTTCCGGTAGCAACGCTCATGATTATGAACGGTGCCAGTTTCCGCCATCGAACGCTGTCCGGGCCGGTGGAAACCTCTCTACCGGTTGTCTGCTTCTCTTTCTCCCTGGCATACATCCTCCGGCCGAGAAGAACATAAATCACTATCCCGAGGACAATCGCAGGAATCGCCAGCGTGATATAGGCACCTTGCCAGCCCCAGACGGCAGCTATCGGCGCAGCGAGCAACGGCACCACCCAGAAACTGCTACTGCCGCCAACAAGGTGGAGCCCCAGGGCCCGCCCCCGCCGCTCCGGTGCGATAGATGAGGAGATTGCCGCTGCTGAAGCGGGGTGGTAGCCGCCCCCTAGCACAGCCGCCAGAACCAGAAAGATAATCAGGGTCAGGTAGCTCTGCGAAAGGCCGATGAACAGGCCAGCCAGGGCTACCCCCGATATACCTGCGGTAACGACTATCCTCGGCCCGATGCGGTCGGCCAGCCAGCCTGAGGGTAACTGGCTGATACCGCTGGTTATCGCAAAGGCGGACATCACCACGCCCACCTCTGTGTAGCTGAGACCAAGGTCGGTGCGTATCATCGGCATCAGCGGTCCCAGCATTGCGCCGACGATATGGTGGCCGAAGTGTGCCAGGATAAAAAGTGGCAGCATTCCGGAGAAGAGCAGGCGGAAGTCCGGTTTTCTGATAGCAGTTCCTTTCCCGGTGTTCTCGCAGGGCTGGCAGCCTGGTGGTTAATCCTGGGATGGTCTGTCCCTGCATAGTGCAGGCATTCCTGCACAGCAGGTATTCCTGCCGCGTAGACCACAGATGAGTCTCATTGTAGCAAGCCACCGCATTACTGGCAAGCACGCGTCAGGCCGATAGACCGGGGCAACACGGTTTCCCGCCCATCCGGTGTGAGTTTACAGGGGAGGATTCTGGTGGTATACTCTGGGACTATAGTCCACAGCCCCTCTACCCGTCAACCACGTTCACTTCTACCCAGCCCGTGCACAGCGAATACCAGCCAAGGAGGAACCGGAGAATGAGTCTGGCTCTTGAGGGTATCAAGGTTGTTGATGTATCGCAGGTAGCCGCCGTACCGATAGCGGCCCGGCACCTGGCCGACTTCGGAGCGGATGTGCTCCACATTGAGAATCCCATCACCGGCGATTCCTGGCGGGTGTATCAGGCCGGTCAGGGTACCGGCAGGGCGGGTGTCCCCTCTGATATCAATTATAACTGGGAGAACTACAACCGCAATAAAAGAAGTGTCACCGTTGATATTACCCAGGAGGCGGGCCAGAAGGTCACCTATAAGTTCGTGGAGCAGGCAGACGTTTTCCTGACGAACCTGAGGCCCTATGAACTGGAGCGGTACAACATGCAATATGATACCCTGAAACAGATCAACCCCCGCATCATCTTCGGCGCCCTGACCGGTTTCGGCAAGAAGGGCCCGGAAAAGGATGCCCCTGCCTACGACGCCACCGCCTTCTGGGTCAGGTCAGGAATCCCCTACATGTTCGCCAGGCCGGGAATGCCAAGCACCGGTTTCCGGCCAGCCTTCGGGGATAACCTTGCCGGACTGGCCATAGCCTTCGGGGTAATGGTTGCGCTACACGTCCGGGAGAAGACCGGGATTGGGCAGGAGCTGGACGTAGCCTTGTTTCACGCCGGAATGTACCAGCTCGGTTTTGACATTGCCGGGGCCCTGGCCACGGGGCTGGACTACGCAGACTGGAGAGAGGAGCCACCACCGGAAGCCGTCGCCAGGGTCGAGGAAGCCCTGGTCCCGGTGACTGCCTTCTATCGGAGCAAGGTCGTCAACCCACTGGCAGGAAGGTACATAACCAAGGATAATAGAATGATTGTATTTGTCGTCCTGCAGCCGGACCGCTACTGGGCGAAGTTCTGCCGGGCCATAGAGCGTGAAGACCTGATTGACGACCCCAGGTTCAATTCATACGAGGCGAGAGTGGAGAACTGTCAGTTACTCTATCCCATTTTCGACGATATCTTCAAGACCAGGACACTGGAAGAATGGAAACCGCTTCTGGAGGGGATACCCTACGCTCCGTACCAGAGTCTCCACGAAGCCATCAATGACCCCCAGGCGAGAGCCAACGACTTCTTTGTTGCCTATGACCACCCCACCTACGGTCGCATAGAGGGAATAGCCAACCCGGTGAAGCTCAGCGAGACGCCACCAACAGTGAGGATGCCTGCACCGGAGTTCGGCCAGCACACCGAAGAGGTCCTCCTCGAATATGGATATACCTGGGAGGACATTGCCAGGTTCAAGGAGCAGGGCGTGGTGGCCTAGATGCCCTGATGCCGTAAAAAAGACTTACAACAAGATAAACAACGTCACTATGAAGGAGACCCATGCCGGAGACATTGAACCACGGCAAGTCCGAGTCCGCCAGTGGACAGAATAGTGCCCGGGTATCCATCGTCCGGGCCAATGACTATGAGCTGCCCCGGCTGGTACCGGCTATACAGAGAAGTATCGAGCTGATTGGTGGACTGGAGACAATAATCAAGCCCGGTGACCGTGTCTTTGTGAAGATAAACCACCTGCCACCGCCATCACCTCCCGAACGGGGTATCGTCACCCACCCGGTATTCGTCGAGGCCGTCCTGGAGTTGCTCAAGAAAGCAGGGGCTGAAATCACCGTGGGCGACGAGATAGAGACGGCACCGATTGACGGATTCAGCACTTCCGGTTTCCGCCAGATGTGCCAGCGTGCCGGTGTCAGGCTGACAAACCTGCGGGAAGAGGGATTCGTCGCCAGGGAGTGTAACGGCCTTCTCTTGAAGGAGGTCTACTTATCTAAGACCGCTCTGGAAGCCGATGTAATCGTCAATCTACCCAAGTTGAAGACACACTCACTGACCGTGTTCACCGGGGGCATCAAGAACATGTACGGCACCATCCCTGGCAGCTTCCGCCGGAGACTCCACGGCGAGTATCCGGATAGCGAGGACTTCTCCCGGATGCTGACGGATATCTTCTCCGCTATCCGGCCGCAACTGACACTGATGGATGGCATCGTCGCCATGGAAGGAGAAGGCCCCGCAGCAGGCAGTGTCCGAAAGCTGGGTGTCATCCTGGCCAGCCGGGATGCGGTAGCTGTGGATGCGGTAGCTACCGGAATCATCGGTATGGACCCGATGGATATTGCTACTACCCGCTATGCCCACGAGCGCGGTCTGGGAGTGGGCAATCCGGACAGCATAGAAGTAGTCGGGGAAAGCATCGAGAGTGTCGCCACCAGTGACTTCCGGCTCCCTGTCATTGCTAAACGAGCACTCCTCAGGAAGATACCCGCCCCTCTATCCAGGTTCGCGGTGGGCCAACTCTCCGTCAGGCCAAAAGTGGTGGAGCAGCAGTGTACGGCGTGCGCCGAGTGTGTCAGGGCATGCCCTACCGGGGCAATCACTATCCAGGGCAAGAGCGCCGGCGTTGCCGGCGTCGCCGTCATTGACCGCGCCATCTGCATAGAGTGCATGTGCTGTCACGAGGTCTGCCGCTTCGACGCAATCGTCACCGGACGCACGGCCATCGGCAGCGCGGTCAGCCTTGCAGCCGACGCCGTGAAGAAGCTGCTCGGAAAATGACCCCTTATATCCTGCTTTTCAGCACGATATAAGCCTTTACT
>DAOUVG010000034.1 GCA_030667735.1 Dehalococcoidales bacterium | reverse complement strand
GGCGCCGGTTGAGTTCCTGCAATTTGAGGCATAAGGATGATGCAAAACCGCCCCGTGTAGTTCAGGTGTTCATTAAATCAAAGTACTGCAACAGGCACAGGTGTATGTCCTACACCACCCTGAAGCTTATCTCGTCCGGCGTGACATTCTCCACTTGAAGGCTAACGCCATCGATGATGTCCCGTTTTCTCCGGGGAAAATAAAGGTTCCAGGAAAAACCCTGGTAGCCAACCGTCTTCCTCTGAACAATGGAGTAGACGTCTTCCGATGGCATACCTGCGTAGGTGATGCGGTCCTTACCCCTTTTCAGGTGATAGTCCTGTCCAACGTACAGCACAACGGTATTTTCCATCATATCTCTGGTGCCTCCGTGCCTCCGTGGCTACTCGGTCGGCTCGTCAGATGCAGTTTCCGGTTCTTCATCCGCCGCCAGCGATTCGTCAAGCTGCTCCTTGAGCCGGGCCGCCCGTGGATAGCCTATCTGGAGTCGGCGCTGGAGGAAAGAGGTGGATACGTTCTCGTGCTCGCTGGCCAGTTGCCTGGCAGCCTCCAGCAGGGTGTCTTTCGGCGCTTCGCGTACCCTGGTGAAGGATGGTGATTGAAGGGCCTCTTCTATCCTCAACGCGGACATTTCATCGTTCTTCTGGCTCCCCCAGAAGTAGACCAGCCTCTCCGTCTCGGCATCGGAGACGAAACAGCCCTGGAGACGTTTCGGTTTGGCGGCCTCGGTGGGCATGTAGAGCATATCACCCTTGCCCAGCAGTTTCTCAGCACCGGCACCGTCAAGAATCGTTCGGGAGTCTACCTGGGAGGTAACTGCAAAGCTGATGCGGGTGGGAAAGTTGGCCTTGATGAGGCCGGTGACGACGTCCACCGACGGCCGCTGCGTAGCCACTATCAGGTGAATGCCCACGGCACGTGAAAGCTGTGCCAGTCGGCAGAGAATATGTTCCACTTCATCGAACCCGGCCATCATCAGGTCGGCCAGTTCGTCGATAACCAGCACCAGGTAGGGCAGCCTCTCTCTACCCTGCCGGTTCTTGTTGTAGCTTTCGATATTGCGTGACGTGGCCTTGGCCAGATGCTGGTAGCGCCGGTCCATCTCTGTGTTGAGCCAGCGTAGTATGTCCAGGGCCTTGTTCGTGTCCACTATTACCGGTACGGCCAGGTGGGGAATGCTGTTAAAAGGCGTCAGTTCCACTCTCTTGGGGTCAATCATGATAAGCCGGAGGTCGTTCGGGGTGTTGTCCATCAGCAGGCAGCAGATAGCGGAATTGAGGCAGACAGTCTTGCCACTGCCGGTAGACCCTGCGATGAGCAGATGCGGCATCTTGTCAAGGTCACCGGCCCCGGCTTCTCCACCGGCACCCTTGCCCAGTGCCAGAGTCAGCTTGGACTTGCTCAGTATCTTCTGGAAGGTGCTGGTCTCAATCACACCACGCAGGCTGACGGCACTGGTGACCACGTTCGGTACCTCGATGCCGACCACCGATTTGCCGGGTACCGGGGCTTCAATCCGGATGCTCGGTGCTGCCAGAGCGAGTGCCAGATCGTTGGCCAGAGATGTGATTCTATCCACCTTGACCCTGGTCTTGGAAACCTCCTCGATACGCTTGTGGACATTGCCTTCTTTATCCTTCTCCCGTATTTCCCTCTTCCTGCGGTCCCAGCCCGGTTCCACGCCGAACTGGGTGACCGTCGGCCCGGTGTTTATCTGGACGACTTTGGTTTCAACGCCGTAGCTGGCCAGGGCTTCTTCAATCAGCTGGGCCCGCTGTACGTTGTCGGCCTCGCTAAACTCAATCTCGACCGTCTTGTCGAGAATATCGATTGGCGGAAGCTTCCAGCCATCCACGATGACGGCATTAGATGATTCACCGTACTTCTTCCACACGTCCTGGGCTATCTGCCGCAGTCCCCGCTGGGATTCAGTGGAAGTCGGCACCGGAGTCGTCGTGGTGACAACAGGAGTTGGCGCGCGGGTCTCTTCCTCCACTGGAGTCGGCTTGATGTCACGCAACGGCGTCTTCCTGCGGCGGGTTACCGCGGGGGCTTTCGGTCTGGGAGAGCGCTTTATCAGCCAGCGTACCGGTCTGATGAAAACATGGTAGCCAACCTCAGGGGCAATCACGAAAATGCTTACAACGAATATCCCCAGTATCCGGAGGTAGCCGATAGCCTCCGAGCGGCCGACGATGGCCAGGCCAAAGCTGCCTCCGAGGTCGAATAACGCCAGTATCCCCCAGCCACCCATGAGAACGACGAGTCCGCCGAGCCACTGGTTCCAGTAACTTATCAGCAGAGAGAGGCGACGACACCACCCCAGACCTACGATGGTCAGGATGGCAACCGCGATTATCACGATACCCCAGCCGAGCATATCCCAGATGCTGACCGCGATAGCGCTGACCGGTTCCCACAGGCCAAACCACAGCATCAGCACGACCAGTGCTATTACCGTCAGTGCTATTACAAGCCAGAGTATCCAGTCCCAGCGTGACACTCCTCGACCTTTCTCCCTCTCCATATCTCTGTGTATCTCTCGGTAACCCGGTTTCTTACTGGCCATACCACTCCTTGGTGGGGCAGCGCACTGAAGCTAGACCTTGACCATGAAGGGAAGAATCATCGGACGGCGCTTGGTCTGCTCATAGTAGAACTTGTTCAATGTATCCCTTACCTTGACGTTGACGAAACTCCACTGCGCCGGATGGTCACCGCCGCGGTCCAGGACGCGCGCCACCAGGTCACGGCTCTCGTCCAGCATTTCCTTGGACTCCCTGGTGTCAACGAAGCCCCTTGATACGATATCGGGGCGCCCCACCAGCTTTCCGGTCTGCCGGTTGATGGCAATAATCACTACCACCATACCATCCCTGGAGAGCATCTTCCTGTCCCGTAGGACAACGGTGCCAATGTCACCGACACTGAGGCCATCTACGTAGACGTTGCTGGAGGAGACCTTGCCGGTCACTTTCGCCGTCTGCGGACCTATCTCAAGGACATCACCGTCGTCCATAAGGAATATATCCGTTCTGGGAATGCCGATGGACTCAGCCAGTTTGGCGTGGAGGCTCAGGTGGCGGTATTCACCGTGTATCGGGACGAAGTATTTCGGTCTCACGAGGTTCAATATGAGCTTTAGCTCTTCCTGGCTGGCGTGTCCGTGAACGTGTACCGGTGCCATGCTGTTGTACACCACGTTGGCGCCCTGCCGGAGAAGGTTGTCCATGGTCTTGGCCACCAGCGCCTCGTTGCCGGGAACGGGCGTAGCTGAAATAGCCACGGTGTCCCCGGGGATTATATGGATTTGGGGGTGGTCCCGATTGGCTATGCGAACGAGGGCGGAGGTCGGCTCTCCCTGGCTCCCGGTGGTAACGAAGACGATTCTGTCATGGGGCATATCCTTGAGTTCGTCGAGCCGCCCCAGCAGTCCGTCCGGTGCTTTCAGATAGCCCAGCTCCATAGCCATGCGAACGATGTTGGTCATGTTGCGTCCCACGACGAAGACACGGCGCTCGTACTTGGTTGCCGAGTCGAAGACCTGCTGGATGCGTGATATCAGGGAGGAGAAGGTGGTGATGATTACTCTCCCCGGTGCCTCAGCCATGATGTGGTCCAGGGCTTCACCAACTACCATCTCCGATGGCGTATAGCCGGGTAGTTCGGCATAGGTGGAATCGGAAAGCAAGAGCAGGACACCCTCCCGCCCGATCTCTGCCAGCCGGGAGAGGTCGGTGGGGTTGCCACTCACCGGCGTGAAGTCTAGTTTGAAATCCCCGCTGTGGACTATGGTGCCCACCGGGGTGTTTATTATCAGGCCCACTGCATCAGGGATGCTGTGGCAGACGGGAAAGAACTCGACCTGAAAACATCCCAGCGTGACCTTCCCGCCGGGAGGTACTACATTGAGACTGGCCTTAGCCAGCGCCTTTCGTTCCTTGAGCTTTACGGAGATAAGACCCTGGGTCAATTGCGTACAGTAGATGGGTACGTCCAACTGGGGCAGTACATAAGGCAGCGCGCCGATGTGGTCCTCGTGACCGTGAGTGACCAGCATACCCTTTATCCTGTCGCGCCTTTCCATCAGGTAGCTGATGTCCGGGATAACCAGGTCTACCCCGAGCATGTCTTCTTCGGGGAACATGAGACCGGCATCAATGATAATGATGTCTTCCTGGTACTCCAGGACCATCATGTTCTTACCGATTTCACTCAGCCCGCCAAGGGGAATTACTTTCAATCGTGGTTGTGCCATGACGTCAGACCTCAAACATGTTCAGTTGCTGTGGCTGGGGCTGGACTTCCGGCACGCTGTCCGTCCGGGCTAGCAACGATGGCAGCTTGCTCATGTCTTCCTCTATGGTGCGGCGCAGACCATGCTGGTGGAGGGCCGCTGCAGGGTGGTACATGGCGTAGCAGGTGATGTCATTCCACTTCTGCACGGTACCGTGTATCTTGCTTATTGCCTTACCGGGAAAGAACCTGGCCATCGAATAGCGACCCAGAGTTACGATTATTCTGGGGCGGATTATCTCAATCTGGCGGTCCAGCCACTTGCAGCAGTTATCAATTTCTATAGGGAGGGGGTCGCGATTGCTCGGTGGACGGCACTTGATGACGTTAGCGATGAATACCTGACTGCGGTTCAGGTCCACCAGGGCCAGCAACTCGTCAAGGTACTTGCCCGCCGCTCCAACAAAGGGACGTCCCTGCTGGTCTTCATGCCAGCCCGGCGCTTCGCCGATAAAGAGTATATCAGCACCCTCTGCGCCCTCTCCGGGGACTACCCGGGTACGGTTCATTGCTATTTCGCAGAGGCTACAGTGAGCGATTTCTTCATTAAGCTCAGTTAGTGCTGACATGTTATCTTACAGGCTAGACGAGAACCCTGAGACCCCCGGAGAAGACATAAATCTGTTCTAAATAATAGCACGGGCATTGCCGCAAGTCAATTAAAACCGAGCCTAGCCGACTTCAATAACCGTGTTTCGGAGCGATGGCCTTGAAGTTCTGTTGACACCTTTCGGGTACGGTTGTAGACTTCTATGGGGAGGAGAAATGAGTTTTCTGAATGAGACTGACCCGGAGACCGGCCGTATCCTTGTTATGGAGAGGAAGCGGCAAAAAGAGACAATCAATCTGATTGCCTCCGAGAACTATGCCAGCCGTGCTGTGCTGGAGGCCCAGGGGTCGTTTGTCACCGGCAAGTACGCCGAAGGCTACCCGCAAAGACGCTATTACGGTGGCTGTGAGAACATGGACCTGCTGGAGAGCCTGGCAATCGAGCGGGCCAAAGAGCTGTTTGCCGCCGAACACGCCAATGTCCAGCCGCATAGCGGTGCCCAGGCAAACATGGCGGCCTATTTTGCTTTGCTGAAGCAGGGCGATACCGTTGTCGCCATGCCACTTGCTCATGGCGGTCATCTTACTCACGGCGATGCAGTGAGCTTCTCAGGGAAGCTGTACAACTTTATAGGCTACGGTGTCGACCGGGAGACGGAGAGAATTGATTACCGGGAGCTGGAAAGACTGGTTCTGGAACATAAGCCCAGGCTGATTGTTGCCGGGGCCAGTTCCTACCCGAGGGTCATTGATTTCGAGCGGTTCCGGTACATTGCGGATATGGTCGGTGCAAAACTAATGGTGGATATGGCGCACATCGCCGGACTGGTAGCCGTCGGTCTTCATCCCAGTCCTGTTCCATATGCCGACGTGATTACTTCAACAACACACAAGACACTGCGTGGTCCTCGTAGCGGCTTCATTCTGTGTAGAAAAGAGCTGACGGCAGCGCTCGATGCCGCCGTTTTCCCGGAAACACAGGGCGGCCCCCAGATGCATGCCATCACGGCCAAGGCGGTAGTCTTTTTAGAGGCGATGCAGCCGGAGTTCGTCAATTACCAGAGGGCTACACTGGATAACGCGAAATTGCTGGCCGGAGAACTCCGCCAACAGGGATGGCGGCTGGTATCCGGTGGTACGGACAACCACATGATAATGGTGGACCTCTCCGAGACCGGCGTCACCGGCAAGAATGCGCAGGAAGCCCTGGAGGCTACCGGTATTATCACCAACCGGAACAGTATCCCCTTTGACAAGCGTCCGCCGTGGGCATCCAGCGGTATCCGGTTGGGTACTCCGGCAGTGACAACACGCGGCTTTGGTACGGAGGAGATGAAGCAGATTGCCGCAATGATGGTACGCGTGGTAAGCAATATCGGGAATACAGAGGTCCGGAACCAGGTAGCCGGGGAAGTACGCAGCCTGTCCTTGCGCTTCCAGGTACCCGGAATAGACGACTGAATCCATGCTGCGAAGGATGAAGTAAAGGTCCTGTAGAGGAAACTTTTTACTGCGGGTCTAGTCGCCTGGTATGGAAAAAGGCCTCCGGGAGGAGGCCTTTTCACCGATATTTGCAGGCCTGACGGCCTGCAAATACACTCAGTCGTAATTCTCGCGCTGGAAGATGGTTGCCATTCCCTGCCCACCGCCGACGCACAGGGTGGCCAGACCCCACTCAAGGTCACGGCGCACCATCTCGTGGGCGATGACGGCTGTCTGACGGGAGCCGGTCATTCCCAGTGGGTGGCCGATAGCAATGGCTCCTCCCTTGGGGTTCAGCTTCTCGGCTTCCTTCGGTCCCATGCCCAGTTCGCGCATACTGTAGACCACCTGGCACGCAAATGCCTCATTGATTTCAATAATGTCGAAATCGGTTATGCTCATGCCGGTCCGCTTCAGGATTTTCCGGGTGGCCGGCACCGGGCCGATACCCATTACCGTCGGGTCAACACCAATTGCCACGGCATGCCGGAAGGTGCACATTGGCTTGTAGCCCAGCTCTTTTGCTTTGTCCTTGGACATGATGAGCACGGCTCCGGCTCCATCGCTTCTCGGACACGAATTAGCAGCCGTTACCAGTCCGTCATCCTTGTAGGCCGCGGGCACGGCCGCAATCTTCTCCAGAGTTGTACCACGTCTGGGGCACTGGTCGGTATCGAATACCTCGGTACTGCCGTCCTCATACTTGATTGTGACAGGGACAATCTCATCCTTGAAAAGCCCATTATCCTGGGCGGCAAGAGCCTTCTCATGGCTGGTCAGGGCAAAGGCATCCGAGTCCGCCCTGCTGATACCATACCGCTCGGAAAGCTCCTCGGCAGTGCGCCCCATGTCGTAAATCCACATCGGTATCCCCTCGGGCAGGAATGGCGGTAACACTTTGGCCGTCTTCCAGCCTTCGGGATACTCCTCCTTCTTCTGGCTGCCTAGAAGCCGTGACAGATCACCGGGCCCTCCACCGGCTCCACGCTTTCCGATCTGTGATGGCTGTACCGGTCCGCGGCGGTCCATGGTCTCCAACCCGCCGGCGATGATGATGTCGGCATCGTCATTGATGATGTAATGGGCCGCAATTGCGACCGCGTTGGAGGATGAAGCGCACTGGCGGGCAGTATCACTGCCGGCAACCGACTGCGGGAAGCCAGCTACCAGCAATATATTCCTGGTCATCGCTCCGCTGATTGTCCCTGCTGACCCGATAACGATTTCATCGACCAGATTCGGGTCCAGCTTGTTCCTTTCCAGCACTGCGTTCAGTACCGGTACCATCAGATCGTTGGGGCCGACAGCCCGGTACATCCCGCGGTCTCCTGCGCGTCCAATGGCTGATCGACAGGCGTCTACGATTACTGCTTCCTTCATATTTCTCCTTCTTCGAATTATTACGTGTGGTAAATACCTGATTTACCCTGTTATTTATGCACCCTGTGGACTATATCATGCCAGCTATATTTCGGCAAATCCGGAGTGTCACTAATACTCAGTTGCAGAAATACCGGCCAGTATGTTCCGTGGGGTGAGACCCTTCGGCTTCGGCCTGCTGGCTTTGCCAGCAGGTAATCTCAGGGTGACACGCCGTTGACATGTCATTGCGAGTGAAACGAAGCAATCTAAATGTTGCGCGGATTTGTGCAACTAGATACTAATATACTGGACGAGCACAGGGGGTGAGCTTGTGAAGAGATAGTGATATAATATACCTGCCTCTGGAGCCAAAGAGTATGTACGATGTATGGAGGAAGGAAATGGCTATGGACGACCTGAAAATATTCACCGGTAATGCCCACCCTGCTCTGGCAAAGGCAATTGTCGATTACCTGGGTATGCCTCTGGGAAAGGCCGAGGTCTTCGAGTTCACCAACGAGAACATCTTCGTACGAATCCTGGATAACGTTCGGGAGAGGGATACCTTTGTTGTCCAGCCCATCTGCTCCCCGGTCAACAAGAGCCTGGTGGAGCTGCTGATTATGGTTGATGCCCTGAAGAGGGCCTCGGCAAAACGGATTACGGCGGTGATTCCTTACTATGGCTATGGCCGCACAGACCATAAGGACCAGCCCCGAGTTCCGATAACTGCCCGGTTGGTGGCGGACTTGTTGACCACCGCCGGCGCTAACCGTGTGCTTACGGTGGACCTGCACGCAGCCCAGATACAGGGCTTCTTCAATATCCCTGTTGATGAACTGACGGCACTTTTCCTGCTCCATGAGTACTTCCGGAAGAAAGAGATTAAGGACCTGGTAGTGGTAGCAGTCGATATCGGTATCTCCAAGCGAGCCCGTGATTTCGCCATCAGGCTGGACAAGCCTCTGGCCATCATGGAGAAGAGTCGCATGGGCAATACCGGTCGCACCGAGATGCTCAATGTCATCGGGGATGTGAAGGGGAAGGTTGCGATTGCGTTCGATGATGAGATTGATACCGGGGGCTCCATAGTTAATACCATGAATACCGTACTCGAGCGGGGAGCGAAAGAGGTGTATGCCTGCTGCACCCACCCGGTATTCACCCACCCGGCAGTGGAGAGGCTTGCCGCCAGCCCGGTAAAAGAGGTGGTGGTCACAGGTACTATTCCGATTTCTGACGGGAAGCAACTGGACAAGGTCACCGTGCTGCCTATTGCCCCGCTGCTGGGCGAGGCTATTCGCCGCATTCATACCGGACTTTCCGTGGGGGAGATGTTTGAGCAAAAGTGAACGGCTCGTTGAGGTATACCGGGCGAGAGGTGAGGCCGAAGCAAACATCATCAAGGGCCTGCTGGAGAGCTACGGGATACCCTGTCTGCTGAGGTCGCTGGCGGCACCGTCGGTGCACGCTTTCGCGGTTGATGGGATGGGTGAGGTACGGGTCATGGTCAATGAGTCTACCGTAAATGAAGCCAGAGAACTGGTGAGAGGGGCTGACGATGCCTAAATGGTTCAGTGCACTGCTTGATTCCAACGAGAAGGAACTGAAACGCCTCCAGCCACTGGTGGCGAAGATAAACGAGCTTGAACCGGAGTTCGAGCAACTCAGTGATGAGGCGCTTCATGCCAGGACGGACGAGTTCAAGGGACGGTATCAGGCGGGGAGCACGCTGGATGAACTGTTGCCTGAGGCCTTTGCCGCCGTGCGGGAAGCGGCCAATCGGACTCTGGGACAGCGCCATTTCGATGTCCAGCTTAAGGGCGGTATTGTTCTGCACCAGGGTAAGATTACCGAGATGAAGACCGGCGAGGGTAAG
>DAOUVG010000162.1 GCA_030667735.1 Dehalococcoidales bacterium | reverse complement strand
TGCTTGCCCACCGAGAACCCCGGAGCATCTTTCTCAACAATAAATGCAGTCACCCCCCGGTATCCCTGAGACCGGTCAATGGTAGCAAACGTAATGGTGATGTCCGCCTCAGCGCCGTTACTGATGAACAGCTTGCTGCCATTGAGGACATACCCGCCGTCCCGTGCCACGGCCGTGCATACCATAGCGGCGACATCACTGCCAGCACCGGCCTCGGTCAACCCGAAAGCCCCCAGCTTCTCACCCTTCAGCAGCGGTGCCAGGTACCGCTGTTTCTGCTCTTCCGTACCGTGGGCATACAGCGGATAGCTGGCAAGCTCGTTGGTGACAATCAGGATTACACAGGTAGCGGCACAGACCCGGGCCACCTCCTCGAAGACAATGGCCTGCTCAATCGCCCCACCGCCGCTCCCGCCGTACTCCTCCGGATAGCCGGTACCCATCAGCCCGATAGCGGCTGCCTTCCGTATACTCTCGAAAGGGAACCTGGCTTCTTCGTCTATCTCGGCGGCAATCGGCTCAAGTTCCTTTTCGGCAAAGTCCCGGACCATTGTCCGGAGCATCTTCTGGTCTTCGGTCATGGAAAAGTCCATATCTACCCCCATACGAAGTCGTCTATCAGACGAACCCAATCGATTTCTCTCTGGCAGGCTACTTACTTTCGCCGTACTGCTCACGCAGGACGCGCTTCAAGACCTTGCCCATCTGGTTACGCGGTAGCTCATCGGTAAATGCCACTGACCTCGGCCTCTTGTAGCTGGCCAGCGCAGCGTGGCAGTACTCGATTATTTCCGCCTCGGTAGCCTTCACACCCTGTTTGAGGACCACGATACACATTGGGACCTCACCCCAGTCATCATCAGGGATACCAATAACGGCCGCTTCCTCAATCTTGGGATGCTCATGGAGCACGCCCTCCACCTCCTCCGGGGAGATGTTCTCGCCGCCGCGGATAATCATATCGGTATTGCGTCCCGCCAGGAAGAAATAGCCCTCCTCGTCCACGTAGGCCATGTCACCGGTATGGACCCAGCCATCCTTGTCTATTGTCTTGGCGGTCTTCTCGTCTTCCTTCCAGTACCCGCTCATGGCCCTGGGGCCCCGTGCGACTATTTCGCCGACCTCCCCCACTGGCAGGTCGCTGCCCTCTTCGTCGATTACCTTCATTTCGACATCAGACATCGGGCGACCGATAGAACCAAGCCGTTTCAGCTTCTTTTCCTTCTCTTCCTCGGTGCCTTCAATGACATGGTCCTCCGGGCTCAGAGTGGTGATAGTCGATGCCGTTTCGGTCTGACCGAAGGCATTGATGAAGCTGACTCCGGGAAAGAGCTCCATCGCCTTCCTGATAACCGGCAGGGGCATTGGTGCCGCACCGTAGGTAATCACCTGCATACTGCTCAGGTCATAGTTACCGAACTCGGTATGGTCCATAAGCTGCTTCAGCATGGTGGGCACCATCATAGCCCGGCCCACCTTCTCATCCTGCACCAGTCCCATCCATTCCGCAGGCTCGAACTGCCTCTCCATCACCAGCGTCCGGCCTCCGTAGATTGCCGCCATCATTGCCTGGATTCCGGCAACGTGATACAGAGGTACGGTGAGTATGTTCTTCTCCTCGCTCACCGGGTCGGCCGGGGTAACGTTCTCGAGCACGTAGATGGAGAAGCTGTTGTGGGACAGCATGACACCCTTGGGGAAACCGGTGGTACCGGCGGTGAACATCAGTATCGTAGTATCAGCATCATCGATTTCGGTGAATACCTCTTCATCGCTTGCCGCGGCTATTATATCCTCGTAATACGTGTAGCCGTCATGTGTGCCTTCAATGGAGATGTAGTTCCGGACCGTGTTCAGCTCGGATTTTATCGAGTCGACCAACTCTATGTACCGTTCGCCTGCTAAAACGGTGTTTGCTTCCGCAGTGTTGAGCATATAGGTAAGCTCGTTCTCTTTCGCTCTATAGTTGAGCGGTACATATATCCCGCCAATCCTGCCAACGGCAAAGTAGGTCTCCACGCACTGGTTGCCATTGACATGCAGTAATGCAACCCTGTCACCCTTCTGTACACCCATCCCAAGCAAAGCGTTGACCAGCCGGTTCACCCGTTCGTTCAACTGGTTGAAGGTGAACCTGTTGCCCTCAAAGACCATTGCCGACTTGTCCGGACAGATTGCGTTCGCTATGGTCAGGAACTCCGTAGTATTCATGCTGCCTCCTTACTGGTTTCTTGTAATAAACAGGTCCCCAATCTTGCCTCAAGCCGGAGTCCCTCCTCCAGGCTCAGGTCAAGTCCCCGGGTAATCGCCTGCTTCGCACAGTTTAGCACATTTGCATTAAATCCCATTATTCTGCCGGCCAACCTGTCAACCGTCGGCCACAGGTCTTCCCTCGGTACCACCCGGTTCACCAGCCTCATTCGGCGGGCTTCTTCCGCCCCGACCCAGCGCCCGACCAGCAGCATTTCCAGGCTATGTGCCATACCGGCCACCCGTGGAAGGGTCTGGCTGCCACCGGCGGCCGGGATTATGCCCAATCCGGCCTCAGGGACACCGAGTTGGGCGTCTTCCGAAGCTATTCTGATGTCACAGCAGAGTGCCATCTCTATCCCCGAACCGAGCACATAGCCGTGAAGGGCGGCGATTATCGGTTTGTTAATACTCAGAAAAAGCCCCCAGACGTCGCGCTCCCAGCGTACTCGGCGCGCAACTGCCGGAGACGGGGCGGTGAGGAACTCGCTCAGGTCGGCACCGGCGCAGAAGGCCCTTTCCCCGACGCCCCTGAGCACTATCACGCGGACATCGGGGTCATCCCGAACCGCACCCAGTACCTGAAATAGCTCGTCCCGCATCTGAATGTTGTAAGCATTCAGAGCTTCAGGTCGGTTCAGCGCAATGTGGCCGATTCCTTCCTGCTTTTCGTAGATAATCGTTTCGAAACCGTTCATCGGGTGGTCTTGTTTACCTCTTGAATTCCGGCCAGCTTTCCATCTGCGAAATATTGTCCCCCCGGCTTCCCCTCATGCCTCCGGTCTGGCCGTCACAATCTTCGTCGGGAATACCCCGGCAATCTTCATCTCTTCAGTGGTAACAATCTCAAAACCGGCACTCGTGACCGAGTCCTCCACGTAGATCGGTCGACAACTGGCAACCTGGGGCAGTGTTCGATGCAACCATTCGTACACTCGCCAGACCAGTGAGCCTTCATGACCTTCCCTGGGCATACTCGACAGCACCAGTCGCCCACGCACCTTCAGCACCCTCCTGATTTCCGCAAACACCACCGGAATGTCCGGTGTGTCAATCAGCTCCAGTGTCTCCGCCATGTAGACGGCATCGAACAGCCCGTCCTCGTAGGGCATCTTTCTGGCATCACCCTCGCACAACTCCACCCTGCCGGCAAGCCCCTGCTTCTCCAGTCTGCGCCTCGCCCGGGTTATCATCTCCGGGGTCAGGTCAAGACCGCAGGCTCTTCCGCTCCCACCAACACGCCTGGCTATCTCCACCAGAGCACAGCCCGTGCCGAAGCCGATTTCGAGTATGCTTTCTCCTTCCCTGATAGCCAGAAGTTCCAGCCCTCGCTCCCTGAGTCTCTTCTGAAACCTTCCTTCGGCTACTCCATAGAACCGGCTCAGGCGACCGTATATCGCCCTGATGTCGCCGGTAACCGGCAGTACTTCCCCTTTCGGCATGAGTTTCCGTCTCCACTATCTGCCGGCAGTCCTACTGCCCCTTGAAATGTGGTAACCTCTTTTCAAGGAATGCCCGGATTCCCTCGGTGCGGTCATCAGTCGTGTGGAGCAGGAAATAGAGGTCTGCTTCCAGGTGAAGTCCCTGGTCGAGTGTCAGGTCCAGTCCCTTGTTGACCGCCTCTTTGGCGTACCGTAGGGCGATGGGAGCTTTGCCGGCAAGGTTCTCCGCCAGGGCCTCAACCTCAACAGCCAGTTCTTCCGGAGAGACCACCTTACTGACCAGTCCGATTTCCAGTGCCTCTTCAGCGCCAACCGCCTCCCCGGTGAAGACCATCTCCAGTGCCTTGCCTTTCCCGACGATGCGCGGTAACCGTTGTGTGCCCCCCTCCATCGGTATCACGCCCCGCGTTACCTGGGGCAATCCGAACTTCGCGTTTCGTGAAGACAGCCGGATATCGCAACTCAGCGCCAGTTCAAGACCTGCTCCCAGAGCATCCCCGTTGATAGCGGCAATCACCGGTTGCTCCAGTCCGGCCACAGCAGCGGCTACGCCATAACCGGCGGCGTCCTCCGGTTCACTGCCTGCGCAGAAAGCCCCCTCTCCGGCACCGGTAATGACCACCACGTACACGTCATCGTCCCCACCTATTTCCCGGCAGACATCTTCCATCTCCCGGGCCATCTGTTGGTTGATGGCATTGCCAACTTCAGGCCGGTTGAGGGTTATCCTGGCAACGTGCTGCTTCTTGCTCCAGATAATAGTTGTATTGGGCATGGTATCACTCTCGTGTGAACTGCCGGGCAGATATTCCGGAAACGAATCAAAGTTATCTTAACCCTCATCGCCGCGTTCGTCAAGGTTCTGTACTCAT
>DAOUVG010000183.1 GCA_030667735.1 Dehalococcoidales bacterium | reverse complement strand
GTTTGCCTTGTAGAGAATGATGTCGGCCGTCATCAGCACCGGATAACCCACCAGCCCGTAGTTAACGTTCTCCGGTTGGGTTTTTACCTTCTCCTTGAACGTTGGTACGCGCAGCAGCCAGCTTATCGGTGTGACCATGCCGAGCAGGGTATGCAGTTCCATTACCTCCGGGACGTGGGACTGCACGAACAGGATGCTCCTCTCGGGGTCGAGCCCCGCAGCCAGCCAGTCCAGCATTGTCTCGCGGATGTAGTGCTGGAGCTTGCCGGTGTCTTCGATAGACGTCAGGGCGTGAATATCGACAATGCAGTAGATGCAGTCGTACCCATCCTGGAGAGCGACATAGTTCCGTAATGCACCCAGGTAGTTCCCGATGTGCTGTCGACCGGTGGGACGTGCTCCGGAGAAAACTCGTTTCATCATTTTATAACCTTCCCCAGCTATGAAGTTTATCACAAAACTGACTCCAGTCTCAAGGCAGTAAGTATTAGTGGTTACCTTCACTGTCATTGCGAGCGGAGCGAAGCAATCTGCGTGGCAGGATGAGATTGCTTCGTCGCTGGGGTCGACGGAACGTCGGCACGCTCCTCGTGATGACGTGTGAGCCTTTGGCTCACACGGGGAGGTTTGACGGCTGGCCTCACGAGCCGGTAATATGAACCAGTCTGGAGGTAGAGAAACAGTGATTAGAAGCTTTGGCGGTAAGACTCCCCGCATCGCCGAATCGGCCTTTGTCAGTGAGGCCGCCTACGTGATTGGTGATGTGGAGATTGGCGATGGTTCCGGGGTGTTTCCCGGAGCAGTTATACGGGGCGACTTCGCCAGTATCAAAATTGGCAATAACACCATGGTGGAAGACAACACCGTGATACATTCCGGCGTGCCGGTGGAGATTGGTGATAATGTGACCATCGGCCACAGCGTGGTGGTACACTGTGTCCGTATTGGCAATAACAACCTGATTGGTAACAACGCCACTCTGCTGGACAATGCCGAGATTGGTAGCCACTGCATTATTGCCGCCGGTAGCCTGGTGAGCCAGGGCATGAAGGTGCCGGACTACTCAATGGTGGTCGGTATTCCCGGTAGAATCAGGGATGTTGGGGACCGGATGAGGCGGCGTGTGCAAGACGGACCATCAGCCTACTCCGAGCTAGTCAAACGGTACAAGCAAGAGGGTCTCTAGCGGTCTGAAAGGCGCATCGCTTACGATGCGCACTACATCCTCTCCGGTGCTGTCATTCGCATGAAGTGCAGGGTCCTGGCAAGCACGGTTTTGGTGGCCGCCACCAGCTTGAGACGGGCCGGAGTGAGCGCCTCGTCGCTGGAAATGACGCGGCACTGCTTGTAGAAGCTGTGGAATGTGGTCGCCAGGTCCTGGGCGTAGTAAGTCAGGTGGTGGGGCTCAAGGGTCTGACACACCGTCTCGATAAGCTCCGGCAGGAGCAGCAGCTTACGGATAAGCGTTAGTTCCGGCTCCGTGGTAAGCAGAGAGACATCCCCGTTCTCGTAAGTAATGCCCTTCTACGCGGCAAGGCGAAGTATGCTGGCGATGCGGGCATGGGCGTACTGGATGTAGTAGACCGGATTATCGGGGGCCTCCTTCTTCGCCAGCTCCAGGTCGAAGTCCATCTGGCTGTTCGCCGAGCGTGAAAGGAAGAAGTAGCGGCAGGCGTCCGTGCCCACCTCGTCCAGTACCTCCCGAAGCGTGATTATATCACCGCTGCGGGTAGAGATACGGATTACCTCGTCGCCACGCCGTAAGGTAACTAACTGGTGGATAATCAGTTCCAGCCGGTCCGGGTCAATCCCCAGGGCACCGACAGCTGCCTTCAGGCGGGAGACGTGACCCTGGTGGTCAGCCCCCCAGATGTCGATTACGCGGTCGAAGTGACGCTCGATGAACTTGTTGTAGTGGTAGGCGATATCGGCGGCGAAGTAGGTTGGCAGGCCGTCACTGCGGATGACGACGTTGTCCTTGTCCTCACCGAGGGCAGTGGAAACGAACCAGGTAGCGCCTTCCTTCTCCGCGATATAGCCATCACGCCGCAGTAGCTCCATTATCTTATCGAATTGCCCGTTCTTGTAGAGGCTCTGTTCGCTGAACCAGGCATCGAAATCTACCCTCAGCATCTCAAGTTCTATCCTGATTTGCTTCATCAACCTGTCGGTTCCGAGCTTGCCCAGTTGCGGTACTGCTTCAGACTCCGGAAGGGTAAGAAATCTGTCACCCTCTTCGGTAATAATCTCCCTGGCGAGGTCAATCATGTATTCACCATGATAGCCATCAGAAGGTACCTCAGACTCAGTACCGAGGCACTGCTGGTAGCGGGCGTAGAAAGAACGGTTGAAAGCGTCCATCTGGCTACCGGCGTCGTTGAAGTAGTATTCTTTCTGTACGTCGTAGCCGGCGGCACCGAGGATACCGGCCAGGGTGCTGCCCAGGATAGCACCGCGACCGTAGCCGACATGGAGCGGGCCGGTGGGATTGCTGCTGACGAATTCCACCTGTACCCGGCTGCCCTTGCCGAGGTCGATGTTGCCGAAGGACTCACCGGCCTGGAGGATAGACTCAACCTGCCGGGTCAACCAGTTATCCTTGAGGGTGAAGTTGATGAATCCGGGTGGGGCAACGGTGATACTTTCAATCTCCGGTGTGGAAGGTATCAACTCGACAAGCTGCCGTGCGATGTTTAACGGGTTGGTCCCCATCAAACGGGCGAGCTTCAGTGGCAGGCTGGATGCGTAGTCGCCGTGTTCCGGTTTCTGCGGGCGTTCGATGGTTGACGACGGCAGTGTCACCGTGGGCAGCTTTCCCGATTGCTGTGCCTTTTCGGCTGCCTGCGTTACCAGGTCTGCCAATATTTCCTTGAGCATCATCCTTGTAGCAGCCTTATGAAGTCCTCTCTGCTCAACTCTGCATCCTTCAGTATACTGGCCAGCACCTTTGGGTGCAGGGTCTTCCCACGGTGGTAAGGGACGGTGGCCCGTCTGCCTGTTGGGCTCCTGTAGATTCTGTGGTTGCCGCTCTGCCGCACCAGGCAGAATTCCGCCTTCTCCAGTACCCGTATTGCTTCGTCGGCGGTGATTCTGGGAGCCTCTGACTCACGCGGTAACCTCAATACTGGGGAGGCTCACTATCTCCGAAGTAGGAACGGCTTCATCGTTCGCCAGTCTATCTTCGACATGCAGCTTAATGGTGTCTCGAATGTTACTGGTGACCTCTTCGAAGGTGTTCCCCTGCGTATAGCAGCCCTGTAGTTCGGGGCAGTAGGCAAAGTAGCCATCCTTATCTTTCTCAATCACTACGGCAAAGCGGTAGTCTGTCATTTCATCCTCCCACTGTGCGGGCAGGCTATGTTCTACGCTTGAATTATAGCACAACAGAGATAGAGGCAGTAACACTCACCGCTGCCTTGCTGGCGTAACCGCGAGTCGTCAGGCGGGGAGCTACTTGTTCGGACGTGCGTCCAGCGCCTGCTGGAAGTTCTGGTTGACAATCTTGATGTATTCGTCCCGTGACATCACGTCCCGGCCGACGGTCTCAAGTGTTTCCGGAGATATCTTGCCGTCCCGCACAAGCTGCCTGCCGGCGTCCCGGGCAGCCTCGATAATATCATCGACCAGCCCGCCAATGGCCAGCATCGGCTTCATTGCCGGGCCCTGCGGACGCAAGAGTGCTCCGGCGAAATCGCTCCCCATGTTACGGCATATAGCTTTGACGTGCACGACCAGCGCATCGAAGTTGTCACTCTCCCAGAAGCCGCAGTTGCTCACCAGAGCCAGCTTGGTAGAGCGTCTCTCTTCGCGGCGGGGGTGGCGGATATGGTCGTCTCGCAGTTCGAAGAACGGGTGCACGCCCGGAATATTGCGGTCCAGGAAGTTCTTCATCGGGCCGGTCATACCGTCAACATAAAGCGGGGTGGCAAGTACGCGGATATCTGCCTCGTTCCACTTGGGACGTAGCCACTCCATGTCGTCCTTCTGGAAGCACTCCCCCGGCGTCTTCAGCCAGCAGTTGAACTCCCCCTGGCAGGGCTTGATGTCCAGCTTCTTGGTGCAGATGACCTCCACCTCCGCGCCGGCCTCCTTCATGCCTTCGAGGAAGGGGTTCAGTATAACGACTGTATTCCCTTTTTCCATATTCGGGCTT
>DAOUVG010000068.1 GCA_030667735.1 Dehalococcoidales bacterium | reverse complement strand
TCCTGGAAACGTTAAGATATCGCCCCCGTATCGCTTCAACATATTCCAGTATGCTGCCTCGAGTCATCTCACCTCCTTTGGGTAACACTATTTATGAGTCAACAGTACCACTTTCGGTAACATTTATTATGAGTCAATTCGTATTGTTGACATCTGGTGCAGAGAGGAGTAAAATCCCCGTCTGGTGAAGTACAAGGCTGCCACAGGCACCGGAAGCAACTTGACCAGGCTTTCGATTGGTGCCATTATCTTAGAAAGGCAGTACCGTCCACAGGGAGAGGTAGCGGGGTGACGAATAAAGATATTCTTGAGCCAGTACCAACCACTCGGCAGGGTAACCGGATATTCCGGAGACGAAGAAAACCCCGAAAGATACTACGTTCTGTTTTTCTGAACGTTCTCAAGCTATGCAGGAGCAGGACCGGCGGGTAGCCGGGAATAAAATAGATGTATGTCATCATCGCAGGCTCAGGGATTGTTGGCTTCCATATAGCCTCCCTGCTTACCGAGGGAAAGCACGAAGTAACCGTAATCGAGCCATCCGAAGAGGTGGTGGACAGTATCCACAGCCAGCTTGACGTCAAGACTGTGCTGGGAAACGCCGCTACACCCACAGTCCTCAGAGAAGCCGAAGTCAGCCGCGCCAACCTGGTTATTGCCGTCACCAATAACGACGAGACCAATATGCTGGTCTGCTTCCTGGCTAAGGAACTGGGGGCGGCGATGACAGTGGCCAGGGTCCGCAACCCGGAGTACACCGGCTACTTTGTCAGTGCCGCTAAATCACCTTCAGCCCCGCGGAAAATTATCCGGCCCAAAAGCCTGGGTGTCGACCTCTTCATCAACCCCGAGGTTGAAGTGGCCGAGAAAATTAAGGGCGTGCTGTCAAGCCTCTACCCCTCCCCGGTGGAGAGCTTCGCCGATGGCCGCGTCCAGATAAAGGAGTTCCGGGTTAATGAGGGCGAACTGACCGACAAGCGCCTGCAAGACATCGTCTTCCCTCACCCCTGCGTCGTAGCCGCAATCCTGCGTGGCGGGGAGATAATATTACCCGGTCCCGATGAGTATATCACCATGGGTGACCACGTTTACCTGGTCGCCCGGAGTGATTCCATGGACGAATTCGGCGGTATGTTTGCCCGGCCTCAGCGTCCGGTGAGGAGCGTAGTGTTTTACGGTGGGGGACGCATCGGCTTCCTTGTCGCCGAAAGCCTGGAGAAACAGGAGATTGCCGTCAAGATTATTGCCGAGACCAACAGCCGGTGCCAGGAAATCGCTGCCCGGCTGGAACGGGCGACGGTGCTTGAGGGCGACGCAACCGACCGCGACTTCCTCATCGAGCAGGGAGTACCATCAGCGGATGCCTTCGTTGCTGCCACGGAGAGTGACGAACTCAATATTCTCTGTAGCCTCCTGACCAAGAGCCTGGGAGTGCCACGTAACATAGTGGTCACCAACAAGCCGGGCTACATTCCCCTGGCTGAAGAAATCGGAGTCGACCTCGCGGTGTCACCCTTGCTCCAGGTTGCCAGCAGAATCAGCCACTTCGTTATTCACGGTGGTGCCATTGCGGCACCCTTTATTGGAGGTAAGGACCTGCAGGTAATAGAGTTTGTGACCAGCGCAACGGCCCACATCGCGCAGCGGAGCCTTACCGAGGCAGGTCTGCCCAGGGACGCGATAGCCGCGGCCATAGTCCGCGACGACAAAGTCACCATCCCGCCAAATGATAGCGTGATACGGCCCGGCGACCACGTGTTGATAGTGTCCCGTCCTTCAGCCACCCCTGCTGTGGAGCGTCTCTTCAAGTGAGACTAAGCGTACTATGCGGATAAAGGTCGTCTGCCATTACCTCGGACTACTCGTCGCCATCCTCGGGTTCTTCATGCTCCTCCCCCTGGTCTGGAGCATCCTCACCGGGGACCCTGTTTCCGCCGCCTTTGCCACCTCGGCAGCCATCTGCGCCGCCTTCGGTCTCCTCCTCTGGTGGCTGACCCCCGTCGGTGAGGGCAAGTTGAGCCGACGGGAAGCGATTCTGGTAGTTGCCGGCGGCTGGATACTGGCCTCTCTTTTCGGTTCGCTTCCCTACGCTCTGGCAGGAACCTTTACCAGCTACACTGACGCCTGTTTTGAGTCAGTATCCGGCTTCACCACTACCGGGGCTACAGTCCTGACCTCCATTGAGACCCAGTTCGAGAGTATCCTGCTCTGGCGTTCCATCACTCAGTGGCTTGGCGGCATGGGCATAATAACACTCTTCGTGGCCCTGTTCCCGATACTGGGTATCGGCGCCGCCCACCTCGTTGAGGCGGAGATGCCGGGGACGGAGGCCGGACGGCTGACACCACGTATCCGCGACACCGCCAGAGCCGTTTGGTTACTGTACATGGGTTTCTCCGCGCTGGAACTCATTATGCTTCTTATCGCCGGCCTCTCGCCCTTTCACGCACTGACCGTCACCTTCAGTACCATGCCTACCGGTGGTTTCACCGGCACCAATCTCAGCATTGCTGCTTTTGACAGTGTATTCGTTGAGGGGATTGTCATCTTCTTCATGATGATGGCCGGTGTGAACTTCGGGCTGTTCTATTTCCTCCTGTGGAAGCGCCAGGCGCGGCAGCTCCTCAGGAATCCGGAGCTGAAAGTGTATTTCGGCCTCCTTATCGTTGTTTCCCTGCTGATTGCACTCAACCTGTCCGCCGACCTGGGACTATCGGCGGGAGAGGCCTTCAGACAGAGCTTCTTCCAGGTGGTATCCGTCATGACGACTACCGGCTTCACCACCGCCAATTTCGATATCTGGCCGACGTTCGCAAGGGCCGCCCTGCTCATGTTGATGATAGTAGGAGCCTCGGCTGGCTCTACCGGCGGGGCACTCAAGGTCATCCGCCTTGTGGTGCTCATCAAGTACACCTACAACCAGGCCATACGCGCCTTTAACCCACGAACCGTGGTCCCGCTGAGACTGGGGAAGGCAATACTGTCAGACCGGGTTGTATCCAGGGTTATCGGAATGACAGTCCTCTACTTTCTCACCCTGATAGGCGGTTTCCTGGTGATGAGCGCCGTGGGGCTGGACCACGAAACCGCACTGTCTTCCGTTATTGCCAGCGTGGGTAATGTGGGCCCGGGTCTGGCCCTGGTAGGACCGGCGGCGAACTACCAGTTCATCCCGCCTCTTGGCAAAATCGTACTCATGGGCTGTATGCTGGTGGGACGCCTCGAGCTCTTCACGATGCTGGTGCTGTTCACTCCTTCGTTCTGGAAGTGGCGCTAGCCGAATGAGCGGGGAAAGGCCCTTTCCTCAAGCGCTATTGTAGTTTTCCCCTGACAGGGATATAATAGCCTTTGCTCTATAATCAAGTTTGTGTGAGGGAATGGAGTTTCATAGAATCCTGGTGCCGGTCACCGGCACCGAGTCAGACGAGGAGGCAATCAGGCTGGCGTGCCGGCTGGCCAGGAGGGACAAGGCCGACATTCTGGTCGTCTATGTCATCCCGATAGAGCGCACCCTGCCTCTGGATGCTGAAATGTCGGGTGAAGTCGAGACGGCAGAAGCAGTTCTGGACAGCATGGAGGGAGTTGCCGCCGCAGAGGGCTGCACCATAACAACAGACCTCTTGCAGGCTCGCGAGGCTGCACCGACCATCGTTGATGAAGCAGTCGAACGAGAGGTCGACCTTATCCTGATGGGCGCATCCTATCAGAGGCGTTTCGGGCAGTTCAGTCTGGGTAACACAATCCCCTACATACTGAAGAATGCGCCCTGCCGTGTGATATTATTCCATCAGTACTCCCCATAACTGAGGTTTCACCATGAAAATTGTCATCATGGGCTGCGGACGAGTGGGTGCCCGCCTGGCGGGATTGCTGGAGAGTGACGGGCACGAAATCACCGTTCTGGACAACGACTCCTATAGCTTCCGTCGGCTACCGCCTGGCTTCAGAGGGACCGCTCTGCTGGGCAACGGCATCGATGCGGACGCGCTCCGCAGAGCCGGCATAGAGAAGGCCGATGCCTTCGTGGCAGTGACCCAGGGAGATAATCGCAACGTCATGTCCTGCCAGATTGCCAGGCACATCTTCAACGTACCCCGCGTGGTCTGCCGCATCTATGACCCTCTGCGCCGGGACCTGTTCGAAAACCTGGGACTGGAAGCGATAAGCCCGACGACAATCTTTGCCCAGATACTCAGGGAGAAACTCGAGGCTCCGGGGCCGCAGAGAGACGCCCTGGCTGAGGAGTCCTAGCTATGTATATCATAGTCGTTGGCGGCGGCAGGGTCGGTTACTACCTGACCAAAGCCCTGCTGGCCGAAGGGCACGAAGTCCTGGTACTGGAGAGGAGTCTCACCATCTGCGAGGCCCTTAATGAAGAACTGGGCAGCATCTGTATCCGCGGGGACGGTTGCGAGACAACTACCCTGAGCGAAGTCGGCACCGGCCGGTCCGATATGCTCATTGCCGTGACCGGTGACGATGAAGACAACCTGGTCGCCTGTCAGGTCGCTAAGCACCTTTTCCATGTTCCCCGCACCATCGCCCGAATAAGGAATCCGAAGAACGAGGATATCTTTAAGAAACTGGGTATTGACGTTACCATAAACAACACCAACATCATCCTGGAGAATATTGAAGGAGAGGTGCCCACGCACAGCCTGACACACTTGCACGACATCAGAGACAAGGGGCTGGAGCTCGTGCAGGTGAGAATCCCCGGGAACGCCAGTACGGTCGGCAAGACGATAAAGCAACTGGAACTGCCCAAAGATAGCGTGCTGTCCCTCATTATACGCAAGTCCCGCCGGCCGATTGTACCTTCCAGCAACACCGTCCTCCAGGCGGAAGACCAGGTGATAATCGTCACCTCCCACGAGTCTGAAGACGAACTCCGGGCTGTCCTGAGAGGCGAATAGACAGATACAGCCCTGGCCCACTCCGGCTTCTGGTCACCACCTGATTCCCCCGCACCCTACCACCGGCACGAGGAGGTCCGTAATAAGTCCGGGTAAGCTCAACCGGTTCTGGACGATGGCAGCCCTCCTCCTGATTGCCGCCACTATCACCGGCAGTCTGATTACGTGGGCAAGATGCAGCCCGGGTCAGCCTATTGAGATTTTTCTGCCGCCGGAAGAGGTAGCAGAAGGCGGCATTGCCATCAGTGGTGCCGTTGCTAACCCGGGATACTATCCACTGACCGGCAGCGACTCGTTGGAAGCCCTTCTCAGTGCTGCCGGAGGCACCACCGAAGAGGCCGACCTCACCGGCCTGGAACTCTTCGTTCCCGAGATGACGCAGGGCCCGCAACCCCAGAGAATCGACATCAACCGGGCTGAGGAGTGGCTGCTTGACATCCTGCCCGGGATAGGCCCCTCCAGGGCACAGGCGATAGTAGACTACCGACTGAAGAACGGACCGTTTCGCAGCACAAACGAACTGATGAAGGTGGAGGGCATCGGGACGGCTATCTACGAACAAATCAAACCCCTGATTACCATGGCTGACTAATCCTCAAGGTGGGAGAGCGTGTCGCTTATCTATCTTAGCTGTGCCTGGGTGGCCGGTATCTTTCTGGGCTCAGTGTTCGGTCTTCCCTTGCCCTTCCTGCTCATCGGTCTCCTTCCTCTGCCCTTGCTCCTGTTCCGTTCTCTGCGCCGGAAGTCCACAGTTATCGCTATTCTCTGTCTGCTGGTCTTCTGCGGAGGGACCCTCCGTTTCCAGTCAAGTCTGCACGTAGTTGATGAAGACCACCTCCAGTTCTACACGGACACGGGCACCGTGGAACTGAGGGGGACGGTATCCGATGACCCGGAAACCGGTGATAAAACCGCGCAGCTCCGCTTCTCCGTCCGGGAAATCCGCATTGCCGGCCAGTGGCGGGCGATATCCGGGACTACCCTGCTGTTCGTACCGCTATACCCTGCCTATGACTACGGTGACGTGCTCCAGGTAACCGGTGAACTGGAAACCCCGGCACAGTTGGAAGACTTCGACTACGCCGCCTACCTCGCCCGACAGGGGATTCAGGCCACGATACTCTACCCCGGGATAGAAGTCCTGGACACGGGACAAGGCTCCCAGCCACTGGCCTGGATTTATTCTCTGAGGCATCAACTGTCCCAATCTCTGGTGGAGATTCTGCCGGAACCGCAGGCGTCACTGGCCCAGGGACTCATCCTGGGCATGCGTGGCAATATCCCGCCCGACCTCAAGTCCGACTTCGCCCGCAGCGGCACAATGCACTTGCTGGCCATCTCCGGCCTCCACGTCAGTATTGTCGTGGGCATGCTGCTTGCTATCGGCACCCGTCTCTTCGGGAGAAGGCGGCACGGACATATCTGGCTGGCGCTGGCCGGGGTCTGGCTCTACGCCGTGATTACGGGGATGAACCCGCCGGTACTCCGGGCAGCGATAATGGTGAGCCTCTTCCTGTCTGCCGGGATGCTGGGCAGACAGCGCAGCGCCGTCGCCAGTCTTCTTTTCGCGGCGGCAATAATGACCGGCGCCAACCCCCAGACCCTGTGGCAGGTCTCTTTCCAACTCACCCTTCTGGCAATGGTCGGCCTGGTCTCTGTCTCGCCTTTCCTGCAATCCTGGGGCAGAGAGGCGGTCAGCCGGGTGCTCGGTGAAGAAGGCGTGTTCCCCTCGGCGATGCGCTATGTCACCGACAGCCTCGGTATAACGCTGGGGGTTATCATTACCGTCTGGCCGCTGATTGCCTACTACTTCGGGATCATATCACTGGTCGCCCCGGTGGCCACGCTCCTGGCCCTGCCGGCACTGCCGCTGGTTATCGTCACAGGGGCGCTTTCCGCGGGCCTGGGCATTATCATAATGCCGGTCGCCCAGGTAGTGGGCTGGCTGACCTGGCTCTGCGCTTCCTGGATGCTCCTGGTCGTGACCGGTCTGGCCGGTATCCCCGGGACATCCATTGAGGCAGCTTCGGTCAATGCCGGCCCGGTACTGGCCTACTATGTGGCTTTCGCATCGGCCGTCTGGCTCAGGAAGTACTGGCCGCAAGCATTCGGCGCGGTCCAGAAGGGCACCAGCGTCCTCGGCGGACTCTCCAGAAGGTGGGTCTTACCGCCTCTGGTTGCGGCGGCGGCTCTGGCAATCATCGTTGCAGTGGACATGCCCGACGATAATCTGCACGTCAGCTTCCTGGACGTCGGTCAGGGGGATGCCATCCTTATCCAGACACCCGCCCGCCAGGACATCCTCGTGGACGGTGGGCCCAGCCCCCGGGATGTGGTCCTGGCATTGGGCAAGAAAATGCCCTTCTGGGACAGGACTATCGACCTGGTCGTGCTGAC
>DAOUVG010000268.1 GCA_030667735.1 Dehalococcoidales bacterium | reverse complement strand
CTGGGGGGCACCGGCAGAATCCGGTTTCGGATTCTGCTAATGTCATTCTGTAAGAATGACGCCCAGACACCCCTGCCAGAGGGGGCGCCTCTCAGAAGGGGCAAAGTCCCTCTGGACTCCCATTTTTCAGCAACCTACCCGGGAGGAAACACTCCCAGATGTTACTCGAAATAGTAATCGCCGTAATCATTGGCTACCTGCTCGGCTCAATACCATCCGCCTATATCGCCGGCCGTCTCAAGAAGGGCGTCGATATACGGCAGGTGGGTGGCGGTAACATGGGTGCCCTCAACGTTATGCGCGGGGTAGGTACCGCAGCCGGCTATGCAGTCGTTGTGGCTGACGTCGCTAAGGGTTCGCTGGCCGTACTGCTCGCGCAGTGGATGGGGCTTCCCCAGGTATGGATTCTCGTTGCCGGTTTCATGGCAATAGCCGGACACAACTGGCCCGTTTTCTTACAGTTCAGAGGCGGCAAGGGCGGAGCAACCGCCATGGGGGTGCTCCTGGCCCTGGTACCCCTTGAGTTCGGCATCGGCTTCGCTGTGATCGTTATCACAGTGATTATCACCAGCAACCCGGCATTGGGACAGGCTCTCGGAATGGCCTGCATGCCCCTGGTCATCTGGCGGTTAAATGGCTCCGGGATGCTGGTCAGTTTCTCACTGGCGGTCTTCGTTTTTCTGGTTATCAGGTATTCCCTGGCGGGACTGAGAATGGCCAGGGAAGGCGTGGATATCAAGAAAGGCCTTATCTTCAGCAGGGACTATCACTTCTGGCAGGTGAAGAAGAAATAGAGGAGAAGATGACCCTAACCAGCAACGGAAGAGGGATTCTGCGGAAGCATACTCTCCAGGTTGTAATGATTAAGCCTGTTCCAGATAACCTGTTGATGGCAGGACTTCTTAGCATGGAGGACAGATAGTCGGATGGACATGATAGAGATCGAGGGGCTTTCCAAGAAGTTCGGGAAGCTGGTTGCCGTGGACAACATCTCGTTTCGGGTGCCCAGAGGGGAGATATTCGGTTTCCTCGGCCCCAACGGTGCCGGCAAGACCACGACCATTAATATACTCTGTACACTTCTAAAACCTACCGGCGGCAGGGCATCTGTCAACGGGTACGACGTCATAAAGGAACGCCGGAAGGTACAGCGTTCTATCGGCCTTGTTTTTCAGGACCCGACTCTCGATGACTACCTGACTGCGGACCAGAACCTGCGTTTTCACGCCTATGCCTATGGTGTACCTGCGAGCGTTAGAGAAACACGTATGCAGGAACTAATGGAACTGGTTGAGTTACAGGACCGTCGCAAGAACAAGGTCAGCACCTATTCCGGCGGGATGAAGCGCCGCCTGGAAATCGCCCGTGGTCTGCTCCACCATCCCAGTGTGCTTTTTCTGGATGAGCCAACGCTGGGACTGGACCCCCAGACACGCCGTCGCATCTGGGAACATGTCCTGACATTGCGGCAGCAGGAGGACCTGACGATATTCCTTACCACACATTACATGGACGAGGCGGAACACTGCGAACGCATCGCCATCATTGATAATGGGCGCATAATAGCCCTGGACACCCCGGATAATCTCAAGGACGCGCTGGGGGGTGACCTGGTGACACTTGAAGCACGGGACAGTCAGGGGGCTATCGCTGAACTAAAAGAGAGGTATAACATCTCGCCAGAAATCAACGATGGCATGGTTACCTTCAGCGTTCCGCACGGAGACACCTTCCTGCCCGAGTTTGTGCGAGGATTCCACAGCGGTCTGATTTCCATCAATGTGCGGCGGCCTACACTGGATGATGTGTTCCTGAAACTGACCGGCCACGCCATTAGAGACCAGGAGGTTGGTATGATGGACCAGATGAGAATGATGATGAGGTCTCACTAATAATCATGGAAGAAGTATTTCGCGGAATATGGGTAATAGCTTATCGCGATCTGTTGCGTTTTGTGCAGGAGCGTACCCGGGCAATATCATCATTCGCCATGCCACTGCTTTTCCTGGTGATATTCGGTGCCGGTTTCAACCGGGTCATCGGCACCATGGCTCCGGGGGTTGACTTCATCCAGTTCATCTATCCCGGTATCATCGCTATGACCGTACTCATGGGCTCGCTGATGTCGGGGCTATCCGTCGTCTGGGACCGCGAGTTTGGTTTCCTCAGAGAGGTACTGGTGGCCCCCATGAGCCGTGCCGGAATCGTACTGGGCAAGACAGCGGGCACGGCTGTTATCGCCCTTGGTCAGGGCTTCATCATGCTTATTCTGGCACCCATCGTCGGCGTGCAGCTCAGCCCTATGCTGGTGGTCAAGCTGATACCCCTGCTAATCATCATATCGGTATCTCTGTCCGGCCTGGGAATCCTGGTAGCCTCACGCATGCGCTCCCAGCAGGGGTTCCAGATGCTGATACAGATAATAATCATGCCCCTCGTCTTCATGTCCGGTGTGTTCTTCCCGGTCAACAACGTACCAACGTGGCTCGAGGTTGCGTCGAAAATCAACCCCCTGACATACGGCGTGGACGCTATTCGCCAGGTCTTTCTCGGCGTAGGCTCGGCATCCGCAGGTGGTGGTTATGCCATCGGTGTTACCGTTTTCGGGCACACCATGAGCGTCCTGGAAGATGCGCTGGTAGTAGTCGTCCTGGGTGCCGTACTCATGACGGCAGCAATAGTGGCTTTCAGCAAGCAAGAATAGAAAGCCGGTCAGATGTTAATAAGCCGGGAAGTCAGGAGGTCACAGTGCAGTCAGATATAGACAACCGAATAAATACCCTGGCCCACTGGATGTTTGAGTCGCAGCACCTGGTGGTGTTCACCGGTGCCGGTATCAGTACCGAATCGGGCCTCCCGGACTTTCGCGGTCCCGATGGCGTCTGGACGCGGCGGGATAAAGGCCTTTCAACGGAATGGCCGGACCTCTCCACCGCCGAACCCAACCTTGCTCATATGGCCATCCTGGAGCTACAGGAGATAGGTAAACTAAGCTTTCTCGTTTCACAGAATATAGACAACCT
>DAOUVG010000209.1 GCA_030667735.1 Dehalococcoidales bacterium | reverse complement strand
ATGGGCGGACTGGAAGCGACGCGCAGAATACGAAGGGAATTCCCGGGAACGAAGGTGCTGGCAGTGACTCAGTATGATGACAGCGAGTACGTCATACCCGTCATCGCAGCAGGGGCCTATGGCTTCATTACCAAGAGCGCGGCATTCTCGGAGCTTGCCTCGGCAATTCAGGCTGTCCATAATGGAGATTCTTTCCTCTCGCCGTCGGCGGCGGCGGCCCTGGTCGAAGAATGCCAGCAAAAAACAAACGATAAAGCGGAGGATGACCCGTACCAGCAGTTGACGGATAGGGAGAGGGAAGTGCTCAAGCTGGTTGTTGAGGGAAATACAGCCAGGGAAATTGCGGAAATAATGGTCATCAGCCCTAAGACCGTTGAATGGTACAAGACCAGCCTGATGAAAAAACTGAATATCCATAACAAAGCTGACCTCATTAGATATGCCATCCGCAAGAGAATCATAGCTCTGTGATCGTTTAGACAGGAATGCCTCTTTCCACTTCTCAGGGTCTCTCCGAAACCAGGATTTTCCTGGTACGCAAACCAGGGTTTTCCCCAGTAGGATTTCCAGCGATTTAGTCTGGTCATACCCCGTGATGTTACTGATTGCCTTGCCGCTAGAAGAGAGTAGTATACGAGCCATAACTTGACTACTTCTATGGAGGCGGTCTGATGAATTCGTCTGTAATCGGTAGTACTCGCGAATGTCAAACCACGGCAATAAAAAAATCCACTCTGGACCACAGCCTTGTCCCGCCCTGCCAGGATGCTTGCCCCTTACATATGGACATCAGAGAATACGTTGATCTGGTGGCTCAGGGAAAGATTATGGAAGCGTTGCAGGTTATAAGGAACGGCAATCCTTTCCCGTCTATTTGTGCCTATGTGTGCACTCATCCCTGCGAGGAAGCCTGCAGGCGTACCCAGGTAGATAAACCCGTCGCAATCCGGGCGCTGAAGAGGTTCGCTGTAGAATTCGGCGGGGATAAGATGGTTCGGGCTGAAGCTGAGAGTAAGCACACCGAGAAAGTTGCCATAGTAGGATCCGGCCCCGCGGGATTGGCTTGCGCTTATTATCTGAGGAAGCTCGGCTATCCGGTGACTGTTTTTGAGGCTCATTCGGAACTGGGAGGCATGCTCCGGGTAGGTATTCCTCAATATCGCCTTCCCCGGACGGTTGTTGATACCGAAGTACAGAGGTTGACCAAGATGGGGGTTGAAATCAGGACGAATACCCGTGTAGTGTCTCTGGACCTTCTCTTAAATATGGGTTACAAGGCTGTTTTTGTAACCATTGGTGCTCACCAGGGGCTCAGAATGGGGATAGAGGGAGAGGAAAGCCCGGGAGTAATAGATGGGGCTACCTTTCTTCGGGAGGTCAACCTTGGTCTTAAACCATCCTTGGGGAAAAGGGTTGCCGTGGTGGGCGGAGGTAATGTAGCGGTTGACGCTGCACGAACTGTGCTTCGATTGGGTGTGAACGAAGTGAAGATTCTTTACCGGCGTAGTCGGACGGAGATGCCAGCGAGCGATGAAGAGGTTAAGCAAGCCATGGAGGAGGGAATTGATTTGCAATTCCTGGTGGTACCGACCCGAATCGGCAGGGAGAACGGGGGCCTGAATGTAACCAGTGTCAGGATGGAACTCGGTGAGCCCGACGATAAGGGAAGGCGTCGGCCGGTGCCGATAGAAGGCAGTGAGTTTAACGAGAAATTCGATACCTTGATAGTGGCGATAGGGCAAGCGCCCCAGACCCCGGGTGGTTTCGGCGTTAGAGTGGGGAAGGGCAGTACCATTCAGGTTGATCCGGTTACATTCACTACCAATAGACCGGGGGTCTTTGCTGGTGGAGATGCCGTCACCGGACCGGCAACTGTGACTGAGGCGCTGGCGACTGGCAGGCTGGCAGCTTACCGCATCGACGACTACATGCAACACAGGTATCCGTTGGCTGATAAAGACTCAAGGGAGAAGCTATCGGGTGAGTTGCTACCTGAGACCATAGAAATGATAAGGAGGATTGACAGGCTTGACCTGCCGACCATTCCTCCACAAGCGCGGGCGAATGACTTCGAGCAGGTGGAACTCGGCTATGGCTGGGAAGCAGCTATTAACGAAGCGAGAAGGTGCCTCCGGTGTGGTATGGGGGCAGATATCCTCTTTCAGGACAAGTGTGCCACTTGCCTCACCTGCCTAAGGGTCTGCCCATATCATGTGCCGTACCTGGATGCCAGCGGCACAATTCGAATACCCTCTGATCAGTGTCAAGCCTGCGGTGTGTGCGTCGTGGAGTGTCCGGCGAAGGCGATAGTTTTACGTAAGCCTTATGACCGCCGACATATAAGTGAAGAACTGGAGCATGTTCTTAAAGCTGCGGCACAGTCGAATGTCAGGCCGCTGATTGTCGGATTTTGCTGTCAGTATGGTCTCTTTGGCACAGGCACTCTGGCAGGCCTCTGGAGAGGGGCCGGGGCAAGTATCTGGATAGTGCCTGTCCTTTGTACTGCCAGGGTAGAAGCCGATCATATGCTGCGCGCATTTGAGATGGGAGCCGAAGGTGTTTTTATCGCCGGTTGCGGGGAGCAGTGTGCCAGGGAAAACACCGATTTCTGGGTACGTCAGCGTGTTGAGAAGGTTAGGGGGGTGTTAACACAGATCGGGATTCAGCCGGAACGTATCCAGGCGTTTGTATCAACTGTCACGAATGATGGCGACCCTGCTGAAGAACTGGACAGGTTTGCCGAGCAGGTAGGCAATCTCTACTTAGCTTCGATAATTATGCAGGAGGTGAAAAGTTGATAGTTGCGGAGCAAAAAAGTATTGAGGAAATAAGCCGAATGATTGAGCCTTATGGCAAGGTGTTAATCCTGGGCTGCGGCACCTGCATGACCGTTTGTGATGCCGGTGGTGAACGGGAGGTTTCCTTTCTTCACAGCGCGTTGGATTTGGCTCAAGCAAGAAGCGGGAATGGCGTACATTCATTCTCGGAGTACACAATAAAAAGGCAGTGCGATCTTGAATTCCTGGAGATGCTGCTAGGCAGAATAGAGGATGTTGATGCCGTTCTTTCACTGGGCTGCGGTGTCGGGGTGCAGGCCGTTGCGGAACGTTTTCCCGACCTGCCTGTGCTGCCAGGGGTTAATACCTACTTTATGGGTATGCCGAAGGAGTGGGGAGTATGGGATGAACGGTGTACTGCGTGCGGCGACTGCAGGTTGGGAGATACTGCCGGCATTTGTCCCATCACCAGGTGCACAAAAGGAATACTCAACGGCCCCTGTGCCGGCACCAAGAACGGTAAATGCGAGGCGAACAAAGACATGGACTGTGCCTGGGTTCTTATCTACCAGCGGCTGGAGAGATTACAACAGTTGGATAACATGCGGCGGTACTATCCTCCGAGGAACTTCCGGACTATCCCCAGGCCGAGAAGGATAGTGAGTAAAGCAACTGTTGAGGTAGGGGTGAACAATGAGTAGCTCCCTGTTTGAGGAAAAGCTTAACTCAGGTGAGTTTCTGGTAACGACGGAGGTCGGGCCACCCAAGGGGGCAGATGTTTCGGAGATGGCCCATCACATAGATCTGCTCAAGGACAAGGTCGATGCTATAAATATTACCGACCATCAAAGCTCCATGATGCGCTTCCCCTCGATAGGCGGCTGTCTAATGGTGAAGGAGCGCGGCGGCGAACCAATCCTTCAGATCACCTGCCGTGATCGTAACCGCCTGGCGATTCAGGCTGAGCTTCTCCTAGCCT
>DAOUVG010000148.1 GCA_030667735.1 Dehalococcoidales bacterium | reverse complement strand
TTTCACCTTGCGATGGTTACCAGCTTACTGACCTCACTGGGGCTAGTCTTCGGTGGGGTTGCCCTGGTCACACTACCTCTGATACCTGTGCTGGCTCTTTCGAGGTACAGGCTCGGTGCGCATGACCCCCTGCAGATAACGGCCGGTTTCGTGATAGGCATAGCAGCGAGTGTCCTCGTTTTTCTTGGACTTGGTCTACTGAGTTAGCTGACAAGATAGGAAAGAGGTGCCGCCTTGCTGCCAGTCCTGCTGAGTGTAGCCGTAATTTCACTGTCCGGCGTAATGATGCCCGGGCCGATGTTCGCTATCACCGTGGCTAAGAGCTACCGCAGCCCCTGGGCCGGGCCACTGATAGCCATCGGCCACGCCGTGATAGAAGTCCCTTTGATACTGCTGATATACTTCGGCTTCGCCCGGTTCTTTGAGGACACCACGGTGCAGCTTGCCCTGAGCATAGCCGGGGGAGCGATGATTATCTGGCTCGGCATCGGCATGTTCCGCGCCCGCACCGAAGTGGTCCACCAGGGCCGGGACCTGTCCTACAACGCAATCACTGCCGGCATCGTTCTCAGCGCCCTCAACCCGTTCTTTCTGCTCTGGTGGGCGACCGTGGGCAGCATGCTCATCATGAAGGTGGTCGACTACGGCGCTGCCGGGCTCGTGGCGTTCACTGCGGTACACTGGTCATGCGACCTGGTGTGGCTGTCTATCGTGTCCGTCCTGATATACAGGACTCAGGAGCTGTGGGGAAAACGGTTCCAGGAAGGGTTGTTTATCGCGTGCAGCCTGTTGTTGTTGGTCTTCGGGGGCTGGTTCATCGTGTCCGGTATCCAGCAGGTGATGTAGGCTCCTATTGCCGGATACTGCATGAGACAACGTAGCACTCTGCGCACTCCACCCGGCAGGGCTCACAATGGATGGTGACACTGGTACCGGGTAGCCTGGCCTTGATGTCCTCTTCGAGGCGGTCGCACATAGCGTGAGCCTCTTCCAGGCTGGCATTCCGGGGCATTACCAGGTGCAGGTCAATGAAGCGCTGGTCTCCTGCCCTCCGACTTCGTATCGCGTGGAAACCGGTCAGTTGGCCGCGGTACCCGATGATAGTGGCAGTCAGTGTTTTCTCCTCTTCCTCCGGCAGACGGGTATCAGCCAGTTCCTCGACAGACTTCCGGATGACATCATAGGCGGACTTGAATATCAGTATGGCAACGCAGAGGGCAATGACAGGGTCGAGAATGGCCAGTCCGGTGATGCGTATCACCACCATTGCCAGCAGGACACCGGCGGCAGAGTAGATGTCGGCGGTGATATTGCGGGCAGACGCCTCCAGTGCCAATGACCTGGTGGACCGTGATACCCGGGACAGATGACGCGCCAGGAAGAAGCTGACGACCGTAGAGAAGAGCATGACGCCGATGCCGGCCTCAGTCATTTCCACCGTAGCACCGTCTACTATCCGCCTGATTGCAGAATAGACGATGAAGCCACCGGCGCCGACAATCAGCACCGCCTGTACAATGGCAGCAATACCCTCAACCTTGGCGTGACCGAAGGGGTGTTCCTCATCGGCGGGCATCACGGCAATGCGGACCGCGAAGAGGGCGATAATTATAGCAATCAGGTCAAGGAAGCTGTCTGTCGTCTGGGCGGTAATGCTGATGCTGCCGGTTGCCACTGCCACAATCGCCTTAACGACAATCAGGACAATGATAGTCCCGAGGGCGAGTCTGGCAGCACCACTTCTCGTGGAAAACATCCGGCCTTGTTCCTCCCGGACCTATCGTGTTGTCAGGGTCGGGCCTTGCACGAAGCCCCGCCACTTCCCCTTGTGCCAGACCGCGAGCAGCTGGGGCGCTACAAAGAGAGAACTGTAAGTCCCGGCAACAACACCAATCAGCAGGACCACAGCGAAGTTCTGAATTGATACACCGACAAACAGCACCAGGGCCAGCACCACCACCAGTGTTGTCAGGCTGGTATTCAACGAACGGCTCATGGTTTCCACCAGGCTGCTGTTGACCATCACCTCAAAGTCCGGGCTGATTCCCCTCTGCAGGTTCTCCCGTATCCGGTCAAAGACCACCACGGTATTATTCACGCTGTAACCAATCACGGCGAGTATGCCGGTGATAAACATCAGGTTGATTTCCCAGCCGAATATGCCACCGAGGACGGCGAACACTCCGAGCACAATGACGACATCATGAATCAGCGCTATGACGGCACAGGTACCATAGTGCAAGGGTCTCGGCATGCGGCGGAAGGCCCAGGTGAGATAGAGCAGTATCCCCACCGCCGACACGGCCACGGCGATACCGGCCGTTTCTGCCGTCTCTTCGGCAATCACCGGGTCAACACTTTCAAAACCCCTCTCTTCAGCAGGTCCGAACTTCTCCTCAAGGCCTTCCCTGAGACTGGTCTTTTCCTCGGTGGTCAACTGAATCGTGTGGATAACCAGGTCGCCCTGCCACTCATCAATCCGGCTGCTGAATCCCAGAGCGGCTAGTTCCTCTTCCGCCTCGGTTGGGTCCACGGCCTGCTCGAAGTGCAGCGTCGTGATTGAGCCACTGCTGAAGTCTATCCCCGGGTTCAGTCCCAGCGTCAGCAGGGCAATGACACTACCTGCCAGGAGAACCGCAGAAATGGCGAAGAAAACTGGCCTCTTACCGACGATATCAAACATTTTTCTTTCCTGAGTATATGGTGAACAAACGTGTTTGCTTTGCCAGATTGGTTCCTATAAAAAGTCGCAGCAACGTTCTGGTTACGACGATGGCCGTAATCATGCTGACTGTCACGCCAATCAGTAGAGTAATACCGAAACCCTGCACCGAGCCGCCGAAGGCAACAGACCCGCCCACCCAGATGAGAATACCGCAGACAATCATTGTAGTGATATTGCTGTCTCTTATCGCCGTCCAGGCACGGTTGAACCCGGCTTCAGTAGCGGCACCTAATGCCCGGCCCATCCGGAACTCTTCCTTCATTCGTTCGAAGATGAGCACATTGGCATCCACTGCCATACCGATGGACAGGACGAAACCACCGATGCCTGCCAGGGTAAGTGTAACCCCCATCAGTTTGAAAAGGGCCAGCACCAGTGTCCCGTAGAAGACCAGGGCCAGGCTGGCCATGAGTCCGGGGATACGGTAGTACGCAATCATGAGGAGCATCACCAGAGCAATGCCAATTAAGCCTGCCCGGACACTGAGGTCAACAAAATCCTCCCCGAGCTTGGGCTTAACCGTCATTTCTCCCACTCTGGTAAGCGGTACCGGCAGACGCCCGGCGTTTAACTGCTTGGAAAGCTCTGTGGCTTCCGTCATGCTCAACCCTGTAATGATGCCTACATCTGTGATTACCGCCTGGACTCTGGGAGCAATCGGCTGGCCGTCATCGCCGAGCAGCGGCTCGTCCCCCTCGAAGATACCCAGTTGCTGATTGCCTACCACCAGCCGACCGGTAATTTGCTCGGATAACTCGGCTCCCTCCTCGTTCCACTCAAAGTGCAGCGCTATCTCACCGAACTGCCCGCGGTCGACATAGGTGTTCTCTTTGAAGTAGCTACTGTTGAGCGCCTTCTCCTCACCGTTAACCGTGCCCATAGCCGGTACCCACATCCATATCGTTACCGGTTCGCTTTCCTCATCCTCTCCCTCATCAACCGGCTCTTCTACCTCACCTGCACCTTCTTCGGCCAGTTCCTCTTCTCCGCCGTCAACCGGCTCCTCACCTTCCTCAGAGGCTTCCTCCTCAGTCCCCGCTTCAACCTCTACTTCCTCACCCCCGATGGGCACCTCCACCAGTTCGCGAAACTCAAGTAACGCGGTACGTCCGATGCGTTCCTTCTGGATATCGGTAATGTCAGTCCCGGGGAGTTCAACTACTATCTGGTCATCACCGCGTCTGTGGAAATCAGGCTCGGTGACACCCAGCGGATTGATGCGGTTGGCAATAACGGCCAACACACCGTCCATTATCTCGTCCTCAGTACCCGCTGTCACTCCTGATAAATCGGCCTGGTAGACAAGACGGACGCCACCCTCAAGGTCAAGCCCGAACTGGATTCCCCGGCGCCCCAATCTTTCTCCCTCGATAGGGAGCAACACCCAGAGGGCCAGAGCGAACACTACTATTATGGTGATGAGAACCCAGGAGTTTCTTCTGAGCATCTATCCTCTTTCCTCTGAAGACAACTGGTTGCGGGCGAATTCCAGTGCTTCCTGTCGTGTGGTTACTTCCCCGGCGGCCTGGGCCTCCCTTACCGCCTCGAGGAGTTTGCCAAGTCTGGCTCCAGGACTCATGCCGAGGGTGTTTACCAGGTCATGGCCATCTATCAGCTTAACCGGTTCCGGTCGGCTTTCCTGTTCAAAATGCTGAGCAAGAACGTATTCCACAATATCGATATGCTCCTGCCAGCCAGCCATCTCCAGGTGCGGGCCCCGTGTGGCAAGATGGTCAGCCAGGCTAAGGAAGAGTATCTCAATAGCAGCATCCCCGGTATCACGGAAATAACGGTAGACCGCCCGCCGGCTGGGAAGACCGCCCTGACTCATCTGCATCGGGCGCATGTGGTGCAGCACTATTGCTTCCACGAATTTTATCTCCCGGTTGCTGAACCTCAGACGCTCCAGGGCACCGGCTACTACTGAGGCCCCCTCTCCGGCATGCCCCAGAAAGCGCATCCGCCCGTCTTCATCAATGTTTCTGGTCTGCGGCTTGGCAATATCATGCAGTAGCGCCGCCAGTTTCAGGAGAGACCTTCCGGTGCTCCCGCTGCTGACCTCCAGCCCAAAGTGCGCGGTCAGCTCCGATGACCAC
>DAOUVG010000238.1 GCA_030667735.1 Dehalococcoidales bacterium | reverse complement strand
GTATCCGTGCTTCCTCGACAACGGAGCTGGTGTTCGAGGACTGTTTTGTGCCCGTGGAGAACCGGCTTGGTGATGAAGGCAAGGGTTTCCGGATAGCATTGGAGACGATTGACGCCAGTCGACTGGGTATCGCGGCACAGGCGATAGGGATTGCCCAGGGAGCGTTTGAGAAGTCGCTGTCCTATGCCAGGGAGCGACAGCAGTTCGGCCAACCGATTGCCAGTTTCCAGGCGATTCAGTGGATGCTGGCTGATATGGCGACCCAGATTGATGCCGCCCGTTTGCTGACACATCGGGCGGCCTATCTCAAAGACCAGGGACTATCCTATATGAAAGAATCGGCCATGGCCAAGTTGCATGCCGCCGAGACGGCGATGGCCGTTACCACCAAGGCGGTCCAGATACACGGCGGCTACGGCTACACCAAGGACTACCCCGTGGAGCGTTATTTCCGTGACGCTAAAATCACGGAGATATACGAGGGCACCTCGGAAATGCAGCGGATGACGATTGCCCGGCAACTGCTCAGGGAGGCCTGATTGACGGGAGCAGGATAGGAGAACATTTCTTAAGTAAGGGGAATATCGGAGCGGTGGCAATACCGCGGGGCAATCGGCTTGTGCCCTCGGTGTTCTTGCCGCTATTGTAGTGCTTCCTATATATCGTTATTTTTTATGATGCTGCTGATTCCAAACCCTTAATAAGAACGACTCGACTGGGACCTATTATCAAAGTCTCGGCATACTAACGTACCGTTAGAAGCACTACACTATGACTTCTCTTCCCGCTGCTCCAGGGCCTGGTCTGACGAGGCTTCTTCGGGGCGCAGTCGACTTATCCACGCCTTTCTGTCCGCGATATCCCTGTCGAACAGCAACCGGGTGAGGAGCAGCTTGCCCAGGGGCACAGACCTGCTCAGCGGAGTCCTCGGTGCCAGCAGCCGCTTTGAGAATGCAATGAGGGCGATTACCACGAATCCCAGGGTAACCGGTAGTCTGTCGGCTATATCCAGCGGTTGACTCAGGAACCAGGCAAAGAGCGGCAGTGCCGCCAGTGTCAGGAAAACGCCCAGAGCCACCCGGTGAAACGGGGCCAGAAGGTAGGACATTGCCAGGCCTATCAGTCCCAGCTTGGGTGACATCATCGTAATAACACCCAGTGAGGCGAGGATGCCGCGTCCACCGCGAAAGTGCAGAAATACCGGCCAGTTGTGGCCGATGATGGCGCAAATACCCACGGTTATCTGCTGCGCCGTGTCCATGCCCAGGAGCTGGGCTGCCCAGACGGAGAGGACTCCCTTGCCGATATCGAAGAGCGCCACCGGCACAACCAGCCATTTCGGCCCGGTCCTGAGGACGTTGGATGCCCCGACGTTACCGGTACCCTGCTGCCGGATATCTACCCCGCGGGACCATCTCATGGCAAGGTAAGCGGATGGCACCGAACCCAGAAGATAGGCACCTGTCATCAAGAGGATGAACTGGGTAACCATGAGCCCTCCTTATGCTACGGGTTGGCCGGCTTCAACTCACGCCGCTGTGCCAGCGTAAAGAGCTGTTCCACACACTCTGCGGGAACATCAACACCGCCAATGTCAATATCGGTATCTGGTTCAAGACCATGATAGTCCGTACCGCCGGTGCTGACAAGCCCGTACTGGTCCGAGAGGCGAAGCAGGCGGTCAATATCATCCCTGGAATAGTCCTTGTAGTATACTTCAATACCTGTCAGGCCGGCAGCCTTCAACTCGATAACCATCGCCTCCGGGTCAGGGACCGTCAGCGGGTGTGCCAGTACCGGCAGGCCCTTCGCCCGCAGAATCAGCTCCGCTGCCTGGACAGGGGTCATTTTATCCCGCTCTACATAGGCCGGTCCGTCCCGGCCAATGTACCGGGTAAAAGCATCATTAAAGGACTCGATATAGCCTTTCTCCATCAGGGCCCGGGCGATGTGGGGACGCCCCACGGATGCTGCGCCGGCTATCTCACGGACACGCTCCCATTTAATCTGACAACCCAGGTCTTCCAGCCTGGCTACCATCTTACGGGCACGCTCCCAGCGGGAATTACGCATCTTCTCCAGGGCTATCTGCAGTTCGTGGTCATTGTAGTCCAGGAAATAGCCAAGGATATGGGCCTGACCTGCCGGGATGTCGGTGCTGATTTCAACACCGGGGATGACTCTCAGCGATGGAAAGGCGCGGGCGGCCTGCAGAGCAGGGGCAATCCCGTTAACCGTGTCGTGGTCTGTGATGGCGATAACCGCCAGTCCCGCGGCGGCTGACCGGGAGACGATTTCGGCGGGGCTGAACCGGCCATCAGAGACGCTGGTATGTATGTGCAGGTCTATCCCGGGCACTAGTCCACCTCACGCGTAACACGGTCGATACTGACTGCCCTGCCGGTGGTGTCGTCCGTCTTCACCAGGACTGCGTTAAAAACCGTCCTGCCCTTTCCCACCGACAGGCGGTTGGGCAGCATTGTCAGGAACCGCTTCAGCACCGCATCGATATCATCGCCGATTACCGAATTTTCGGGACCGACCATGCCGATGTCAGTGACATAGGCGGTGCCGCCGGGCAGTATCCGGGTGTCGATAGTGCCGACGTGGGTATGGGTACCGAGCACGGCGCTGACCCGGCCGTCCAGGTAGCGCCCCATGGCCATCTTTTCTGAGGTCGCCTCGGCATGGAAATCGACAATGATGGTCGACGGCCTGTCCTTAAGCTCGCCGAGGAGCCGGTCCATAGCTCGGAAAGGGCAGTCGTAAGCGTTCATGAAAGTTCTGCCGATGAGGTTCACTACCAGGGCTCGGCCAACGATAACGTAACCCTTGCCCGGTACGCCCGGCGGGTAGTTCAGTGGGCGCAGGATTGGCATGTCACCATCAAGGCAAGGGAGAATCTCTTTGTGAGCCCAGACATGGTTGCCCGAAGTCAATACGTCAGCTCCGGCGTCCAGCAGTTCCTCGGCGGTGCCCGGGGTCACGCCGATACCACCGGCAACATTCTCGGCATTGACGATAACCAGGTCCAGGTTGTACTTCTCCCGCAGTTCGGGCAGGAGCCTGGTACACGCCTGTCTGCCTGGTTTACCAATCACATCACCGACAGCAAGTATTATCATCAGTCTATGAGTCCGTCCGGTAGCTGGCTACGCGCCGTAGCTGGCTACTTGGCAAAGTCTATGGCGCGGGTCTCCCGAAGCACGGTGACCTTTATCTGCCCGGGGTAGTCCAGTCCCTCCTCTATCTTCCTGACAATGTCCCTGGCGAGCCTCATTCCGCCCAGGTC
>DAOUVG010000181.1 GCA_030667735.1 Dehalococcoidales bacterium | reverse complement strand
GCCATACCCAGAACTATTGCTGGAACAATGAACTGTTGCAGGTTTCCCATCGGGTCCTCAGGAAAACTAATGAGGAATATGGGTGGTGACCAGCCCCACCAGAGTGATGGGAAGACCACCACCATAGTGCCCAGCCAGAAATTGGGTATAGCAATACACAGTATGGCAAAGCTACGCCCAATGTAATCACCCCAGGTATCCTGTCGTATCGCTGAATAGATACCTATGGGGAAGGCTATTATTAGCGCCACTGTTAACGCGAGGATGCCAAGCTCAAAGGTTACCGGATATCTGGCCAGTATCTCATCAGCTACGGGTGTTTCTTTCCATAGGGACTTCCCAAGGTCACCGTGCATAATAAGATCGCCCATCCAGCGGACATACTGGACATGAACTGGCACATCCAGCCCCATGGCTTTTGCCAGCATTTCTCTATCCATTTCCGCTGAAGCACTAACGTCATGCGTTGATATCATCAGTTCTATGATATCGCCAGGAATAAGGCGCACAACGAAAAAGACAAGCAGACTGCTCAGGAAGACAGTGGGTATGATTAGCAATACTCTTCGGATTAAATAGGAAGTCACAGCCCCCCCCAAGTCTCGTTAATATCTTCCTCGGGGTGGATGCCAATGCACAAGTGCTTCTGCCTATACGGGTTTTGCCTGGTTGAGCGCTCAGTCCCAACCAGACCGTGCCTGAAAGTGCACCGGTAATAGGGGTAACTACCAGTTACCTTACTCACAATCGCGCTACCGCACCATTACCTGGTGAATCTGTGCGTCCCCAGCTTCTTGATATCAGGATTACCATGAGGTCAAGCGGTAGTAGTTAGCGCTAGTATAGCCAGTCATAATGCTGTTGTCAATACGTACTTTGACATAGTTACCTGAAGCTGATAATCTCTATTCGACCGGGCAGGAGTTCCGTACGTAAATGAGTACCCTTCTTATCATTCTGACAATAGTGTTCCTGTTCAGTCTGGCCTGCGGTGCCGTCATGTGGCTCTTCTTACGAAGCAGACGGGCGGCCAGACCTGACCATCCGACCGTGGAAACGGCGGCGGAAGCTCCGGCGTTTCGCTGGCGCTACATCGCCCTGCCGGTGTTCGTCCTCATCCTCTCCACAGCAATAGTCGGCTACTTCTACCGGCTTCTCCCGCCGGAGGTGGCCTATCACTTCCGGTCGGATGGCTCCCCGGACCAGTGGCTGGACCGGAGCACCATCGTGCTCTGGGCACTCCTGCCGCAGTTCTTTCTCACCATCCTGGCCGGGGCCATCACCTGGGGACTCACCAGGCTGAGTTCCATGTCCAGCGAGATGGCCACCGTCATGGCAAAACTGGGCCGGCTACTGCTGGTCATGGGCAACATGGTGGCTATTCCGCAGATCATTCTCTGCTTTACAATGCTGGATATTTTCAGCTACAATTCTTACCAGATACACATTCTGCCTCTATGGGTGTTCGCCCTGACTGTGATGGTAGTTGGGGCCATCGTCCTGACGGTGTTCTTCTTCCAGACCATCCGGCAGGCCTTTGTTACGCCCCGGTAACTTTTATCCGACAATATCCTTTAAGGAGTAGCAGCATTGACCGAAGCAACACCAAACGTGGACATGGAGAAACTTGTCTCTCTCTGCCGGCGCCGTGGTTTCGTCTTCCCGAGCAGCGAGATTTACGGCGGCCTGTCCAGCTCCTGGGACTACGGCCCCCTGGGAGTCGAGTTGAAACGCAATATCAAGGAAGCCTGGTGGCGTGCGGTAATCCGGGAGCGCGACGATATGGTGGGGCTGGACACCAGCATCTTAATGAACCGCAAGGTATGGGAAGCCAGCGGACACTTAGAAAGAATGGTCGACCCCCTGGTTGAATGCAAGAACTGCCACCAGAGGTGGCGCGCTGATGAATTAGGGGAACCCAAATGCCCCTCGTGCGGCGGTGATTTGACCGAGGAACGCATGTTCAACGTCATGTTCAAGACATTCGCCGGTCCGGTTGAGGAAGAGGCCAGTGTTGTCTACCTGCGCCCGGAGACGGCACAGGGCATCTTCGTGAACTTCCAGAACGTGCTCAATACCACCCGGAAGCGGCTGCCCTTCGGTATCGCCCAGATAGGCAAGTCCTTCCGTAACGAAATCACTACCGGCAACTTCATCTTTCGGAGTCGGGAATTCGAGCAGATGGAGATAGAATACTTCATCAAGCCGGGTACGGACGAGGAGTGGTTTGAATACTGGCTGAAAGAGCGACTCCAGTGGTATGTGACGCACGGTATCAAACGTGAGCACCTGGATACCTACGAGCATCCCGAAGAGAAGCTGGCCCATTATGCCAAGCGGTGCTGTGACGTTATCTACAAATTCCCGATGGGCTGGGCAGAGCTTGAGGGAATCGCCAACCGGGGCGATTATGACCTGAAACAACATACCGCAGTCAGCGGCAAGAGCCTGGAATACTATGATGCTGCCACCAATGAGCACTTCATCCCCTATGTGATTGAGCCATCGGCCGGTGTGGACCGCTCCGCGCTGGCCTTCCTCGCTGACGCCTACACGGAAGAGCCGGACAAGGACGAGCTAAGGGTGCTCCTGCGTTTCCATCCCGATATTGCCCCTCTCAAGGTGGCGGTACTGCCGCTGAGCCGGAAGGAAAACCTGGCGGCGTATGCCAGAGACGTCTATGCCGACCTCCGCCGTGAGTGGCGCGTGGAGTTCGACGATACACAATCAATCGGGCGCCGCTACCGCAGGCAGGACGAGATTGGAACTCCGTTTTGCGTAACCGTCGATTTCCAGTCGCTCGAAGACAACCGGGTCACAATCCGGGAACGCGACACCATGAACCAGATACGGGTACCCATCAGCGAACTGAAGACAACGCTGTCCGCCAAGCTCGGAGGTGAAGACCTCTTTGTCCTGCCCCCGGGCGGTGAGATATGGAAGGTGGAGAAAGAGGCGGACTCCGCGTGAGTCGTCGAGCAAGGATTACAAATCAACCCTTTGGTGTTAAGAAAGAGCTTTCAGACAGACAACCGGCTCTTGAGCAAGTAGACTGCGGAGAACAGACAGGTCAGGTAGTCCTAATGCCTCAGATATCGCCACGTCTATAGCCTGGCGTACCGGGTCATTGGCCATCTGCGGGAAGGGTAGTAGCGGTTTTGTACTCAGCGTATCATAGGCTTTTACCAGGCGCTCCGTTTGTACAGGTGCTAGTGACCCGACATCAAGTACAGGCATGTTCGACAAGACTGGTTTCTTAAAGTCTATCCAGGCGCCCTCAGTCTCTTCCCGATGTGACAGTAGGATTATCAATCCAAGCGTTGAACTGAGCCAAAGGCTGAGAATTTTATCATGACCTGCATCGGGTTGATGAAGACGTACTGGCCACCAAACATTTGATAGCACGGGACAGTCCATCCGAACTGTAGTCAGGCGCTGCGTATTAAGTCTTAGTCTCTCAGCCAATAGCATCTGGCCAGCCTTAGGCCAGAGCAGGTTCACGTTACGGAGATGACGGCCAGCCTTAGCTTTGTCCAAAGGAGACAGATACTGGTTGGGGTGTTGGGCTATCGTCGTCATTAACGAGGCATCATGGCTCCAAAAAGCAGGATAGGTGGTGGTACCCTTGGCTAACCGGAAGCCGTCGTGAATATCTCGTCGGTCAGGCCCCAGGTTCCCAATATTGTGTAGGGAACAAAGCGGGACATTTCCGGCGATGCCTATACCGGGCAAGGAGAGTATACCCTGGACGAGATGATGGGCAGACCGCAGTAAGTCTGATTGTGCGAAGGCACAGGGAGGCATCCACGAACCATCCCGTATGTTTACCCAGGGAACAGTGACTGCTTCTCCAAACTTGGTATCACCCAACATTACCTCATGCGCTCCCTGGCCGGTGGCGATATCCGGCGGACTAGCATGACTGAGTGAGTGAGCAATGCTCAAAGCTTCCACGACTGTGGCGGGATTCTTCCACAGGTTCAGGCATACGACATTACCCTCAGATGGAGGCGCAGCGTGAGGGTCGTCAACTTTACGAGCAATTACCAGGACTTCACTCAGGTTAGTGTTTTCGGAGAAATTCCAGCGCTCAGGGTCTTGGCTGGCAATGATATACTCAAGCTGATAACGTAATCGGAAAAGGTGCCGTGTCCGTTCCCATGCTACCCCGGACAAG
>DAOUVG010000244.1 GCA_030667735.1 Dehalococcoidales bacterium | reverse complement strand
GAATTCCTCGCCAAAGTCATAGAATATCTCAGAGTCCGGCCCGCACGGTCCGGAACTTCCCGCCGGCCCCCAAAAATTGTCTTCCTCGCCAAGCCTGTTAATCCTCTCCGCCGCAACACCAACCTCACGCCAGCACCCGAACGCCTCGTCATCATCCAGAAAGATGTTAATCCAGAGCCGTTCTGTGGGTAATTTGAGATACTCGGTAACAAATTCCCACGCCCAGTTAATGGCCTCTTTCTTGAAGTAGTCGCCGACACTGAAATTGCCCAGCATTTCGAAGAAAGTGCAGTGGGTTGCATCACCTACGGACTCGATATCGGTAGTGCGAAAACATTTCTGACATGAAGCCATACGGCGACTCGGTGGTTCCGCTCTGCCCGCAAAGTAGTCCTTGAACGGCACCATACCGGCACTGGTCAGCAGCAGGCTGGGGTCGCCGTGCGGTATCAGCGGAATACTGGGCACGACCTTGTGTCCCCTGTCCTCGAAGAACTTCAGATATAAAGAACGTATTTCGTTGCTATTCAATTACTGCTCCATGCTCGCCAGTGGCCGTTATTATACCTGATTGTAGGCCAACATACAGGCTCTGTCAACGAGTGTGAAGGCATACTCGCCGACGAGCACACCCTCGTGCTTGTCTTCAAGCACGCATTGACATAGAGCTAACCATCCCGTAAACTGTGCCTTGAGTGAGGTGTTAGATGGCAGACGTTGACACTATCAGCCACGAACTGACTGAGGCCCTGAAGGGGCACCAGGCCGACTATATCGAGGCCAGAGTCGCCGATAGCCGGACAAGCCAGATAGGCTACCGGGGAAGGCAGTTGGAGTCCATTGGCCGGACCAACGCCGTTGGCGGCAGCGTACGGGCCCTGGTGAAGGGTGGTTGGGGCTTCGTCAGCTTCAACGACTTCGATGACCTGCGGGACAAGGTGGCCCTGGCAGTCAAGCAGGCACGCTTCGTCGGCAGCGAAGAGAGTCTGCTCGCCCCGGTAGACCCGGTTGTTGAGACCGTCCCATGCACAATAGTCGAAAACCCTGCGACAATTTCACTGGCCGATAAGAAAGCTCTCCTCGACGAGTACAATGACACCATCTGGGGCAATCCCGGGATACAGACCTCGACCATCGGCTACGGTGACAGTCACAGGAAGACCATCTTCCTGAGTTCAACGGGCAGTCGCATCGAGCAGGAGCGGACGGATGTTACCCTTCGTGTCGTGGCGGTTGCTGCCAGGGACGGTGAAGTGCAGCAGGCCGGCGTTAGCATAGGGGGTCGTGACGACTTTTCGGTTATCCGGGGCCTGCACTCAAAGGTGGAAGACCTTGCGAATAAGGCGGTTGCCATGCTTTCAGCACCGAAGGTCAAGGGCAAAGAATATACCGTGGTGCTGGACCCTGTCCTGGCCGGGGTATTCGTCCACGAGGCTTTCGGGCACCTGTCCGAGTCTGATTTCGTCTATGAGAATGACCGCCTGCGTGACATCATGACCCTCGGCAAGACCTTCGGCGGTCCCCATCTTAACATCGTTGATACCGCAATACTGCCCGGATTACGCGGCAGCTACAAGTACGACGATGAAGGTGTACCGGCCATCAAGAACTACCTCATCCAGGAGGGAAAACTGGTGGGCAGGCTGCACTCCCGCGAGACCGCCGCCAGGATGAATGAGACCCCCACGGGAAACGCCCGCGCCATCAGTTACCGCCATCCACCTATCGTCCGTATGAGCAATACCTACATTGAACCCGGTTCGACCAGCTTCGACGATATGATAGCCGACATCAAAGAGGGCGTTTATGTCAGGAACTGGTATGGTGGACAGACCAGCATGGAGATGTTCACCTTCTCTGCCGGTGAGACTTACATGATTCGCAACGGAAAGATTGCTGAGACACTCAGGCCGGTGGTGCTTACCGGCAACGTCTTCAGCACCCTGGAGAATATCGATGCCATTGGCAATGACCTGGATATGAACCAGGGCGGTGGATGCGGCAAGGGAGCGCAGTCACCACTGCCCGTCAGCAATGGCAGTCCACATATCCGGATACGACACTGCCTCGTAGGAGGTAACTAGGTGGAAGATATCCTGGCCAGAGCCAGTAAAGTAGCCGGGGAGGCCGAGATTTTCATGGTCTCTTCGGAGGAAACGCCCGTCGAGTTTGAAGCCAACCGCCTGAAGCAGATACAGAGCAAACAGAGCAACACGGTAGCCCTTCGCATCATCAAGGATGGCAAACTCGGTTACGCCACCACCACCGGCACCAACGATATCGATGAGCTGGTTGATAACGCCGTCGCCACGGCGCAGTTCGGGACGGAGGCGCACTTCACTCTGCCATCGCTAACTGCCTACCCGGAGGTCGAAGTCTTCGACCCCGCTGTCGAGGCAGTAACCCTGGAGCAGATGACCGAACTCGGCCAGAAGTTAATAGACACGGTCCGGAAGCATACACCGGAGATTATCTGTGAGGCCGGGGTTACAAGGACAACAGCCACCCTCACCATTATTAACTCCCGTGGTGGGCGGGTCAGCTACCGGGAGAGCGTCTTCAGCATCGGCGTCGAGGGCCAGCTTATTAACGGCACGGACATGCTTTTTGTCGGTGACCACCAGAGTTCCTGCCATCCCCTGCTGGAACTGGACGCCATAGCAGGGGAAGTCATCCGGCAGCTTGAACTGGCCAAAGAACGGGCTTCGGCTCCTACCAGAACGTTGCCGGTCATCTTCACTCCTATGGGTATGGCCAGTGCTTTCGGCCGGCCGCTGATGGCAGCGTTCAGTGGCAAGACTGTCCTTGAAGGAGCTTCACCAATCGGTGAAAAGCTGGGACAAAAAGTGTTCGACAGCAAGCTCAGTCTTCGGGACGACCCGACAGTCCCCTACTGCCCGGGAAGCGGCCCCTGTGATGACGAAGCCGTACCGAGCGAGTGCACACCGCTCATCACCGATGGTACGGTCAGCAATTTCCTCTACGACCTTCAGACGGCAGCCCTGGCCAATACCAGGAGTACGGGTAACGGGCATCGTAGTCCGGGCGGACTGCCCACCCCTACCCCCAGCGTTTTTCTAATCTCCGCCGGTGACACCTCTTTCGACGATATGGTAGCGGATATCAAGGAAGGACTGGTAGTGGAGCAGCTTATGGGTGCTACCCAGGGTAATGTCCTCGGTGGCGACTTCAGTGGGAACGTCCTGCTTGGCTTCAAGATAGAGAAGGGAAAGATAG
>DAOUVG010000090.1 GCA_030667735.1 Dehalococcoidales bacterium | reverse complement strand
CGGTCGGGACCAGCCAGCCATTTCGTGAGTCATTGGTGTTGTTGCGGTTGTCGCCGAGTACGAAGTACTCGCCGGGAGGGATTGTGCCGCTAATATAGGAACGGGTAGCCGGTTCTTTTACATACGGTTCGTCAAGTATAACCACGGAGCCGTCAGGATGGTGGATATAGACCTGACCGCCCTTCATTTCCACGTACTCGCCGGGCAGGCCGATAATGCGCTTGATGTAGCTGTCTTGCTGGTAGTTGGGAGGACGAAATACAATCACGTCTCCCCTTCCCGGCTCATGGAGATTGTAGACCACCTTGTTCACCAGTAGTCGCTGGTGTTCCCAGAAGTTAGGCTGCATGCTGGGGCCGTATATCACGAAGGTCTGTACCGTGTACCGCAGTCCGATAAAGACCACCACGGCGATTACCACCATTATCAGGAAGTCACGGATGGAGCTCTTCATTTGTCTCCTACCTCAGGACTTAGTTACTATTATAGTATAGCCCGTCTGCCTGTGTTGTGCCAGTGGGTGTACTCACCCGGTACATTAGTGACATTTCATATCCACACTAGCCGTCGTTACGAGCGAAGCGAAGCAATCTCGTTGACACCGAATTGCCACGCCGCTCCCTGGTTACCCTCGGTCGTGGCGCCCGATAACACGGGAAGGAATGTGTCCCTGCCCGTGGTGTAGCACTGCAGTCGATGTTGCAGGCTCTCTTGCGCAGGTGCTAGAATGGCAACATAATGGACTATATGACGCAGGCTCTCTCTCTAGCCAGATTGGCCCTGGGACAGGTCAGTCCCAACCCGGCGGTGGGAGCGGTGGTCGTCAGGGATGGAGAGGTCGTCGGTCAGGGGTACACGCAGCCGCCCGGTTCGGGGCATGCTGAAGTCGTTGCCCTGCAGCAGGCGGGGGATGCCGCCCGTGGCAGCGTCATGTACGTTACCCTGGAGCCGTGCTGTCACCACGGGCGTACACCGCCGTGTACAGAGGCCATAATCGATGCCGGAGTATCAGATGTCCATATGGCGATGCTTGACCCAAACCCTCTGGTTAGCGGGAAAGGGGCGGAAGCACTGAGGAAGCGCAGCATCAGCACATACGTTGGCGAGCATGAGGATGAGGCACGGGAAATCATCGAGGCGTACATCAAGTATATCACCACGGGCGTCCCGTTCGTTACAGTCAAATTCGCCATGAGTCTGGACGGCAAGATTGCTACCAGGAGTGGGGATTCCAGGTGGATAAGCAGCAGTGGGTCGAGGCGTTGTGTCCATTCACTGAGGTATATCACTGATGCGATAATGGTCGGGGTGAATACAGTCCTGGCGGATGACCCCCAGCTTACCTCACGGTGTGGCGACCGTGGTGGGAAGACCGGGAAGCAACCGTTGCGCGTAATCGTGGACAGCCTGGGGCGCACCCCGGTGACGGCGCATATATTCAGTGAACCGGGGGAAACGCTCCTTGCCCTGGGGCGACCAGTGAACCCCGGGGTGGCAAAAGCCTTGGCTCAAACCGGCGCCGAACTCGTGGAGTTGCCCGCGGAAGACGGGTTCGTGGACCTGGGAGAGTTGCTCAGGATGCTCGGCCGGCGGGAGATAACCAGTGTTCTCGTGGAGGGTGGCGGCACCCTTCTCGGTTCGCTTTTTGACCACCGGCTTGTGGATAAGGTGGTTGCCTTCGTATCGCCGGTTGTCATTGGCGGTGCCGAAGCGGTAACCGCAGTCGGAGGCAGAGGGATCGAGAAAATGGCGGACGCCATCCGCCTGGAGAGCGTTACCACGCAGACCTGCGATGACGATGTAATAGTCATCGGGTACGTTGGAGGTTAAGGGTGTTTACCGGTATCGTGGAAGAGATAGGCAGAGTCTGGTCGGCACAACCGGGGAAGCTGGTTATTGCTGCTGAGAATATCTTGCAGGACATGGAGTTGGGTGCGAGTATCAATGTCAATGGCGTGTGCCTGACGGTGACCCGCTTTGATGTTGGTTCCTTCTCCCTTGACATAATGCCAGAAACTGAGAAGAGGAGTAACCTGGGGCTGTTGAAGGTTGGCAATGGAGTGAATCTGGAAAGGGCGATACCCCTGGGGGGGCGTCTCGGGGGGCACCTGGTCCAGGGCCATGTCGACGCTGTCGGCAGGGTATCCTCCGTGATGTGGAACGGCACGGCGCTGCTCCTGGAGTTTGACTCTCCACCCGAGGTCATGCACTATATAGTTAACAAAGGCTTTATTGCCGTGGATGGTATCAGCCTGACTATGATGAGCAGGAGTCCGACCTCTTTCGGGGTCTCCGTGGTGGACTATACACGCCAGCACACTACACTGGGAGAGAGGCGAGTGGGCGACCTGGTCAACCTGGAAGCGGACATCATTGCCAAGTACGTTGAAGCGCTCAGCCAACCGCAGACTCCGGGGATTACGACTGATTTCCTGCGGGAGCACGGATTTCTGGTCGGCTGAGTGGCTGTATCTTTAATCTAGATGGGGGCAGGTATGGGTCTATCAAGTATTACTGAAGCTCTGGAAGACATAAAGGCCGGGAAGTTCGTCATCATCGTTGACGATGAGGACCGGGAAAACGAAGGCGACCTGGCGATGGCCGCTGAGAAAGTCACCGCCGAGGCGGTTAATTTCATGGCAGTGCATGCCCGGGGTCTTGTCTGCGTACCAATTACGGGCCAGCGCCTCGACGAACTGAGGATACCGATGATGGTGAGGGACAATACCTCAAAACACTCGACCGCCTTTACGGTCTCCGTGGAGGCTAAGCACCGCATCAGCACCGGAATATCGGCGGCAGACCGTGCAGAAACGGTACGGATACTGGTGGACCCCAACAGTCAGCCGGATGACCTGGTCCAGCCGGGCCATACCTTCCCACTGCGGGCCCGGGAAGGTGGTGTCCTGGTGCGGGCGGGGCATACCGAGGCGGTAGTGGATTTTGCCAGACTGGCCGGCCTCTATCCTGCCGGCGTTATCTGCGAGGTTATGAATCACGATGGAACAATGGCCCGTCTGCCGGAATTGGAGGAGATGGGAGAGAGGTTCGGGATTAAGATTGTCAGTATCGCCGACCTGATTGCCTACCGGCGTCGCCATGAGAAGCTTGTACACCGTGTCGCTGAGGCCAACCTGCCCACAGAGTATGGTGAGTTCACGGCCGTTGCCTATAAGAGTGATATTGACCCCGATGAGCATCTGGCGCTGGTCATGGGAGACATATCAACCGAGGAACCTGTCCTGATTCGGGCGCACAGTGAGTGTCTCACCGGTGACGTATTCAGCAGCCTCCGCTGTGATTGTGGAGAGCAGTTGCGTATGGCCATGCGGAGAATCGCTGAAGAAGGACGGGGTGTTGTGCTGTACATGAGGCAGGAAGGGCGTGGGATTGGTTTCCATAACAAGATACGTGCCTATGCTCTTCAGGATAAAGGGTTGGATACCGTAGAGGCCAATGTCTCGCTGGGGTTTGAACCGGACCAGCGGGACTACGGCATCGGCGCCCAGATAATGGCTGACCTTGGACTGCATGAAATCCGGCTGCTCACCAATAATCCCAAGAAGACAATAGGCCTGGCGAGTTACGGCCTGAAGGTGGTGGAGACGGTGCCGATTATCAGTGAACCGAACCCGCACAATCTGCACTACCTGGAGACCAAGCAGAGGAAAATGGGTCACCATCTGGGAGTGCCCCAGGGAGAAGATGAGCAAAAGTAATCAATAGCCGGGTCCCTTGAACCGTTGCCCCCTTCTTCCCGCTGGGGAGAACGATGGGAGCGAGGGGTTGGAGAAACACTCTGCTGATAAGGAGGAAATAGTGAGCAAGCTCTTTGAAGGTATGCTGCTGGGAAAGGGGCTGAAGATTGGGGTGGTTGCCTCACGTTTTAATGAGTTCATCACCGGGAAACTGCTTGAAGGGGCGAAGGATGCGCTGCTTCGGCACGGCGTTATTGAGGATGACATAGACACTGCCTGGGTGCCAGGGTCATTTGAGATACCGCTGGTGGCTCAGAAGCTGGCTCAGACCAAGAATTATGATGCCATTATCTGCCTGGGCGCCGTGATCCGTGGGGCGACACCTCACTTCGAGTACATTGCCGCCGAGGTGACCAAGGGCATCGCCAAGACAAGTCTGGAGGAAGGACTGCCGATTAGCTACGGTGTAATTACGGCGGACACCCTTGAGCAGGCGATTGAGCGGGCTGGTACCAAGGCTGGCAACAAGGGTTTCGACGCCGCGGTAGACGCCATTGAGATGGCCAATCTGCTCAAGAGCATAGGCTAAAGTGCTGCTCGGAAGCAGCGTGATTAGTCGGTAACTTTATAGACGGTATCGCCTCTTCTCACCCGGTCAGGCACCTTGATGCCGACGGCATCTCCCGTCTTGGCCTCTTGCACATCGACGTTGTCGATTTGCATGGAGCCGGCGACGAACTCGATGTCAGTGGTGTGCCCCTTGATATGAAGCTGGTCGCCTGCCTTGATGGTTCCCGTTAGCTCAATGCCGGCGACTACCGGTCTGGCAAAGAAATCGCTGACCTTCCCGACTTCTTCCTCAGGCATCAGAACATCCTCCCTTCGTTTTGCCCACAGTATATGCCATCCGGATGAGGCAAATCAAGGCTTTCGTGTTGCAGTTATTAGACTCTAACACAGATATGCTTGCTCTCGTTCAGACAGAAGGGTGACACAACAGAGTGAGGTGGCGTTGGTTCACTGCCCGACGAACTACCCTACCTGCAGGTAGGGGGTCTTCACACCAGAGCTTTGACATAGGTATCCGCCGTCCAATATAATTGGGCAAACCCGATTTCTGGAGGACATGGTCTTGGCCGAGGAAGAAGGACCTCAGATAACTACCGACGAGCAGGTGGCGGAAATAGAGCGCCTCAAGAAGCGGCTTAACATGCTGGACCAGCGTCTGGATAATATCGACTCGATGGTTACTGCCGTTGCCGAACGTGTGATGAATCGGCCGATTACCCTCAACATAATCTGCCCTCATTGTGGAAAGAGCGTGGAGATTGACATCATCGGTAACGAGAAGCCCGTACGCTGACCGGACCGGGAAACGGGCATATCTATATTCTTCCATTTGTGATTGTTTACCCATCCCAGTTTATCTAGCTAGAGTCTATCCCGTAGCCTGCCCGGACCATTGATGTTCCTGAAGAAAGAAAAGAAGATATGCCTGAGCTTTTAATCATCATCCTGTACTTTCTTGTGGTGATGGCTGTCGGGTTACATAATCGAAGAAAATCAAAAAGTATTGATGACTTCATTGTTGCTGACAGAAAAGGCTCTTCTCTGTTCATCACCGGGTCACTATTAGCCACTATTATCGGTGGCTCGGCCACGATAGGAATGGCCGGTCTGGGGTACAGTCGTGGATTAACCGGCAGCTGGTGGTTGCTGGCGGGTACTGCCGGACTGGTTGTCCTCGGCATATTCTTTGCCAAAAGGGTGAGGAACTATGCTCTGTACACCATTCCTGAGCTTATCGAAAAGCAATATGATAGTCGGGTAGCTTTAGCTGGTTCTATACTTATAGTAGTCTCCTGGGTAGGCATTATTGCCGGGCAGATTGTCGCTGCTGGCAAGATAATGAGCGTCCTTGGCATTGGTACCCCACTAATATGGATGGTCGTTTTCTCCATTGTCTTTATTGCTTATACCATACTTGGTGGTCAACGGGCCATCATCCGTACCGATACCTTGCAGGCATCTATAATATTCATAGGAGTATTCGCCAGTCTGGGATTCATACTAAATCAGGTTGGTGGTTTTGACGGGTTGCGGGCAAGCCTCTCGGCGGATAGATTTGCCTTCCCGCTTAGCTCCGAGTTTGATGCTTACGAACTCGTCAAGCTGCTTCTCCTCGTTGGTCTGACCTATGTGGTCGGACCGGATATGTACAGTCGCCTTTTCTGTGCGCGGGACGGTAGTGTCGCTCGCAAATCGACTTTCTATACAGCAGGTATGCTTGTTCCCTTTGCTTTCGGTATTGCATTAATAGGTATGGGAGCGGCTGCCCTGTTCCCCGAGATTGCTGCTGAGCAGGCCTTCCCTACGGTAATAAAGGAGGTGCTACCGCCGTTGGCCGGTGGCATTGTCCTGGCGGCTCTGCTCTGTGCCGTGATGTCTTCGGCAGATACCTGCCTTCTGAGCGCCAGCACTATACTGACGCTGGATATCATCAAGTCGTTCAGGGCTTCACCTGGCGAAGATAACATTCTACCACTATCGCGCTGGAGGATACTGGTTGTCGGTATTGTGGCAATGGTCCTTGCCTGGAAACTGGGTGGAGTGATAAGTTCACTCCTGTTTGCCTATACGGTATATACTGCTGGCCTGATTATACCGGTCATTTTCGGTTTTTACAGGGCGAAGTTGAAGGTAACATCAACCGGAGCGCTGGCAGCGATGTTTTGTGGTGGAACTGCTGCTGTCGTCAGCAAAATTGCCGATATTCAGTATCTGGATTTAGGCAGCCTCTTGATTAGTGTCCTGGTACTTTTTGGTGTCAGTTTGGTTGATAACCGGCTAAAACCCCGGCGTCTCTCTCATATGTCACTTGACTAGAGTCTAGCTGTTTGGTAGCATTTCATTATACGGGCGGTTAGCTCAGCT
>DAOUVG010000042.1 GCA_030667735.1 Dehalococcoidales bacterium | reverse complement strand
TAGCCCTTAGGGCGGCAGATTTACAGTCTGCTCCGATTAACCACTCCGGCACCCCTCCCCATACCCCCACTAAAGTTAACACCCAAGCCTGAGGAGGGATTCGAACCCGCGACCTGCTGTTTACAAAACAGCTGCTCTAACCAACTGAGCTACTCAGGCAAGAACACCACTACTTCCGCAACCGGACAAATTGCCAGCGTATTATAGAGATGAACTACCGCATAAGTCAAGTCTGGTAGCGCATACCGGATTCGAACCGGTGATCTCCTCCTTGAGAGGGAGGTGTCCTAACCGCTAGACGAATGCGCCACAAAATGACTGGTGTGATACTCTCTACTATTAAGTTATTAACCGGACGAATTGGTGACCCACACCGTTTCTTTTATAACACAAATTGGCTGGGGAAGTAGGATTCGAACCTACCCACACGGATTCAGAGTCCGCTGTCCTACCGCTAGACTATTCCCCAGCAACCCGAATATTATAGCATACGACTATGTCACAGGCAACAGGCTGGCGGATGCGGTTATTTGACAGATTCACCCTGACTATCTATGCTGGACTTACAGTCCAGTTCGCTGGAGTTGCAGCCTGGTTCGCTGGGTTTACCAGCTAAGAAACAGGTGAGAAAGGAGTCCTGGTCATGGAGAACCTGGCCGCGGCGCAGCAAGCCTTCGGAGTCTCCTTCAACAACCCCCTACTCCTTAAGGAGGCCCTGGTGCATGGCTCCTACACCAATGAGTTTCCGCACCTGGCTCCGGCAACTAACGAGAGACTGGAGTTCCTCGGAGACGCCGTCCTGGGCCTGGTGATTGCTGCCAAACTCTATACCGATTTCCCCCATTTCAACGAGGGGGAGATGACCAAGCTTCGCGCCGTCCTGGTACGGGGCAATACTCTGGCCCGGGTGGCCGGAGACATCGGGCTTGGCGAATATCTCCTTATGGGGAGGGGAGAGGAAGCAACCGGCGGCCGGACCAAGCCAGCCAACCTTGCCGGAGCACTGGAAGCAGTTATCGGGGCTGTCTTTCTTGACCAGGGCTACGATGCCACCGGGGACTTCGTCCTGAGGCTGCTCGATTCTGAACTGGAAAAGGCAGTCAGCCAGGGCATAGCCACCAGTTCCAAATCAAAGCTCCAGGAATTACTCCAGGCGCGGGAGCAGCAGGCACCCACCTACCACGTTATCGAAGCTACCGGACCGGCCCACGAAAGGTGGTTCACGGTTGAAGTAAGGCTGGGCGATACCGTACTGGGCGAGGGCGCCGGTAAGAGCAAGAAAATCGCCGAAACGGACGCCGCTCATGCCATACTGAGGAAACTCCTGGCCAACTTTACAGAAAGATAATGCTTTGTTAAACTTTAGTTCAACGCAATCAACTTCTCGGAGCAGGGAGTACCATGGGAAAACGTGATTACAGACACAGAGAGCCAAAGAAGCAAAAAAAAGACACCAGGAAGACGTTGACCAGTTCCATTCTGCCTCCTCCCATGAACGTGGATATCATCAAGAAAGTGAAGAAGCAGAAGAAGGAAGAAGAGGAAGAGGTAGAATAGGTCAGGTGGCGGGCTATCAACGTCTCCATCAGGCCGGAGAACTCAGGGTTCGTACGCAGATGGCCAGGGCCAACCTGGAACCCTGCTCCCTGTGTCCCCATCAGTGCCGGGTTAACCGTCTTTCCGGCAAGAGCGGCAAGTTCCGCGTAACAGACCGCGTCACGGCCCGCGCTATGGGCCGTAACACGGCCCGCGCTATCATCTCCAGCTACGGACCGCACTTCGGTGAGGAGTCACCCCTGGTAGGCAGAAACGGCTCGGCAACGATATTCTTCACCTACTGTCACCTTCAGTGTATCTTCCGCCAGAACTATTCCATCGGTCAACTTGGTGAAGGTAATGATTGAACCGGTGGCACTTCACGCAATAGCACATGGTCGTGTACAGGGTGTCTACTTTCGCACCTTTGTCGTCAGACGCGGTGCTGAACTGGGCCTGACCGGCTATGCGCGCAATCTGCCCGATGGGACGGTGGAGGTCCGGGCGGAGGGGGAAACGGGACAACTACAGAAGTTGCTTGACTACCTTAAGACCGGACCACCCGCGGCCAGAGTGGAAAGGGTGGATACCGCCTGGTCGGAGAATACCGAAGGCTATACCACCTTCAGGATAAGGTACTAACCTCTACCACAGCACCACCTGCCGCTCTACCCTGTTGACGATGATACCTGCGTCTCCAATTATACTACTCATATGTAGCAGGTAGCAGGATATAGCACCCTGTTCTCCCCGGTTTTCCTCGTTCGGGGTCAGAGATACACCTGGCGTCAGTCCCCCACCGGCCTTATCCCGTAGTACCGGTCATGACTGAGGAGACGAGGCAGCACCTCAATCGACGTGCGGTAGGTGTCCACCCCACGCCACTCACTGAGTTGCCTCCCCAGTTCAATGATGTCAAGGGCCTGGTTACCATTAGCCAGGAAAAGGCGGAACACGCTCTCCATAATCGGTGTCGCGCCACTGATGAAACCCGTAGTACCGGAGCAGCAGTCCTTTATATTGGCGAAGAGCTCGTCATCCGAGAGCTTGTCACCCTTCAGCCGCTTCCGGCATTTGGAGCATAAACTGCGTTCCGCCAGGACTGAAAAAGAACGGGCATTCCGCTCAAACCAGTCAATATCTATAAACCAGTGTTGCTCCTCCTGCTCATTACCATTAACTTCGCTATTCAAACGTCCTTCCCCTCTCCTATTACCCTAGGTTTCGAATCCAACCTCGGCTATCTTGATAAGGTCAAGATAGTCAGTTCTTAGCCCGAATACCTCGGAAACCTCACGGTCTACCTGATAAGGTTCACCCACAAATATCTTGCCACAATCTTCAACGTCGCCCCTGGTGGGGTCGCCCCAGCAGGTGAGTTTCTGCCGCGCCTCTACTATTCCCAGATCAAAGGGCAGGGTGAAGTAGAGGTCTGTAATCACCCTGTCTATACCCAGCTCATAAAGGGCATCCCAGCCCCCGGGTGTTTCCCCGCCATACTTCGTATTCGGAAGTAATGTCAGCAGGTTCTTGATGGTAAGACTGCCTTTCCCATTGACAACCTTCAGTGGCGCAACGCTTATCAGGTAGTCACTGGACAGGATGACATTGGGTATCCAGAATGTTGGCACCGCCAGTGCTTTGGGCAGGGGATTATCTACCTCCACCCAGATACAGTCCTTGACATCCAGCATCAGCACCCGGGGGAAATTGTACCCCAGGGCCTGGTATGTCGGGTACACCGGGTCGCCACCGGGCACACCCTCCAGCAGTATTATATCGGCGTCGCTGACTCGCCTGATACCGTCGATAATAGCTGACAGTATATCCCGACTGGTAGTTGCCGGGTATGGTGCCTGATAACAGGCACTGGGCTTAACCAGGACGCGCCGTGCCCGGGACACCGCCGGCGGTGCCTTGAAAATGAACTCCGAGGCCTCAAATATCAACCCTGGTCTCCTCCGGAAATCCGGATGCTTACTATAGTGCCGGGTCCAGAACTACAATCTCAGTGTTATCGGGAAGTTCACCGGTCTTAAATTCGGCCTCAGTGGCATCGGCCTTAATAACCGCCTTCTTACCCTGCAGGAAGTCTTCAACGCCACCTATCGGGAAATCACAGCGGTCATTCTTGAAATGCATCGGTATTACCACCCGGGGATTCAGCTTGCCATAGACCTCCGTAGCTACCCCGGCGTCAATGGTAAAGAAACCGCCTACGGGAATAAGCAATACATCCACCTTCCCAATATCAGCAACCTGGCGGCTGCTGAGCGGGTGCCCCAGGTCACCGAGGTGGCAGACGGTTACACCATCCACCTCCATGATGAAAATGATGTTGTTGCCACGGTCCTTGCCCTGGTTATCGTCATGGTATGTGGGGATGCCCTTGAACTTGATACCCCCGATATCCGTCGGCGCAGGGTCATTCACCACCCGGGGATTGCCACCAACCGAGGCGACGTTATTGTGGTCGAAATGGTCATGGCTCACGGTGGCAATGTCGGCCGATTCGTTTATCTCGCCATACTTCAGACCGCTGCCGGCGATATACGGGTCGGTAATAATCCTTGTTCCGTCGTCCGCCGTAATCAGAAAAGATGCATGTCCCAGCCACTTGACCTTCATATTCCTCAGACCTCCTTATTGTTTCCCGGCGAGGGAAAGGGCAAGGTTCACCAGGGTGCGTACCGGCACGCCGGTAGCCCCCTTTACGTAGTAGTTCTTTTGCTTGTCGGTCCTGCTGGTACCGGCAATATCCAGATGCACCCAGGGCGTATCACCGGCAAACTCACCGATGAAGAGCGCCGCGGTAGTAGCTCCCGCATCCCTGCCCCCGGTGTTCTTGATATCGGCTACATCACTCTTGTTCTGCTCCTTGTACTCATCGTACGTGGGCAAGTGCCACATCTTCTCCCCGGCCTCGGTGCCGGCCGCAACTACCCGGTCAATCAGCTCCTGGTCATTGCCGAAGACGCCGGTACAGACCGTTCCCAGGGCCACCACACAGGCTCCGGTGAGCGTGGCCACATCCACAATTCGCTTTGCCCCCTGCTTCCGGGCATATCCCAGTGCGTCAGCCAGGATGAGGCGTCCCTCAGCGTCCGTGGAAATAATCTCGATGGTCTTGCCCTCGATTGCCGTCACCACATCCGCGGGCTTGAGCGCATTCCCACCGGGCAGGTTCTCCGTAGCGGGAATCAGGGCCAGGACATTAACCGCCGGCTTGAGTTGGGCGATAGCCGCCATCGCTCCCATCACCGCGGCACCGCCGGCCATGTCTCCCTTCATATCACCCATGCCATTTGACGGCTTTATAGATATGCCCCCGGAGTCGAAGGTTATTGCCTTACCGGCGAGGGCGATATCGACCTCATCGGAGTTACGCCCCTTATAACGGAGGACGATGAACCTGGGCGGCTGATGGCTTCCCCGGGCCACACCGAGCAACGCCCCCATCCCCAACTCCTCCATCTGCTCTTTCTCCAGCACCTCGTGCTCCAGACTGTAGGCTTCAGCCACACGTATGGCCTCCGCAGCCATATCCGTGGGCGTCATGTAGTTGGCTGGCTCGTTAGCCATATCACGCGCCAGGATAGCTGCACCGGCCATGATTTCACCCTTACGGCAACCTGCCTCCAGCGCCGGGGTGTTGGCCTCACCGGAATTGATTATCGTGAGCTGCTCTATCTCGCCGTGCTCGGCCTCGCTGGTGATGTGCCTGCGGAACTGGTAAAGCCCGAGCAGTGCTCCCTCCGCGATTGCCTGCCCGGCTGCTTCGTAGCCTATCCCGACGGTCCCTGCCCCTTGAGCAACCGTGGCGATGCTCTTCACGCCCTTACCTCTCAGCATCCGACAGGTCTCACCGGCCACTCCCCGGACCTTATCCCGGTCCAGCTCTGTCTCCTTGCCAAGACCAACAACCACCACCCTGGCGGCAGGCAGCTTGCCCAGACTGTGGATCAGGGTATTCTCCCCGAGCTTACCCTTAGTCTCACCCTGCGAAATCAACTGAGAGATAGCCCCATCCAGTGCCCTGTCAACAGCACCAATTTCACCATCAAGGCTCTCCGTACCTTCAAACAGGTTTACAATGATGGCATCAGCCTCGACGCTGCTGATGTCCCCGACACTAACTGAAATCTCCACGGTATCTCTCCTTTTACCTGCGGGCACTTACGTTCCGGCCACCCAGCCAACACCGAGCTCTTCCAGCTTGGCACTGGTCGGTTTACCATCACTGTCCCAGCCCACCATTCCGTAGTAGGTCTCTACCGCTCTGGCCAGCTCATCCCCATTGATGGCAACTCCCTGGAGCGGACCGGACTCGAAAGCTGTGATAAAACGCTTCGGCAGGAAATCGTCCGCCTTGGTTTTACCTTCTCGCATGTTGAATGCTCGTGCCATGGTAATACACCTCTCCCCGAGCTTCATCAACTCCCAGAGATTGGTGTTCCAGCCGGTGATACCATTAATAAGGTCAGACATCTTGTCCGAGGCAAACGGAACGAACTGGCAGAACACCAGGCAGTTAAGCGCGTGCTGCCAGAGACTGCCGTAGAGCTGCATACGTACCTTGGCCGCGCTCAGGTCCTGGGAAGGTAGAGGCTCAAGTATTCCCATCGCTCTTGGACCGCTCCCGATTTGCATCACGTAACCGGTATCATGGATGTTGTGGCAGTGGTCGGCACCGGTGGGTGAGATAGCATAGCCCAGCCCGAGTCCGGCCTTGCAGCGGGGCTCGTGCATCGGTGCCTCCTGTCCCTTGACCTGGATAGCAAACTCCTCAGCACCCTTTCCGATTGCCGCCGCGGCACGGGCACTCCCATCAGCCAGTACATTGCCGATACCTTCCCGATGGGCAATCAGTTCTATCATCTCCAGCATTGCATCGGCATTGCCGAAGTTAAGCTTCACCCCACCGGTATCCTTCTCCGTCAGGATACCCTTCTCGAAGCACTCCATGGCAAAGGCAATGGTGACGCCGGTGGAGATAGTATCCAGTCCATAGGCACCACATTGCTGGTTACCCCGGGCAACCGCTTCCAGGTTATCCACACCACAGCACGAACCCAGAGACCCCAGGGTCTCATACTCCGGTCCGCCGTAGACGGGGTCGACATCATACGTATCTTTGACGCCCACGTGGGGTTTGCAGCGAATCGGACAGGCAAAGCACCCACCCCGTTTCACCAGAATCTGCTCATTTAGCGCCTGGGCAGTGAGCTTGTCCACACCCTCGAAGTGGCCGTAGCGGAAGTTCTTTGTGGGCAGGTTCCCCATAGCATTAAACGCGGATACACCGCCGGCGGTACCGTTCTGGCTGAAGTTAACCGCCATCCGGTTGGTTTTTACGTCATCCCGCAGCCACTTTGCCAGGGAATTGACTGCTTTCTCGTCCGCCAGTTCCACCTTCTGATGCCCGCGTACGGCAATAGCCCTCAGGTTCTTGGAACCCATCACTGCCCCCATACCGGAACGACCGGCAGCATGGTTAATATCATTAATCACACAGGCATAGCGCACCTGGTTTTCCCCGGCAGGTCCTATCTGGGCAATACGAATCGTGGTACTGCCCAGCTCTTTCTGAATGCGTTTCTGGACTTCGAGGGTGGTCTTGCCCCAGAGATGGCCTGCATCCCTTATCTCCACCTTGTCGTCATCAATCCAGAGATAGACCGGATTCTCCGACTTGCCTTCAACCACTATTGCGTCCCAGCCGGCATGTCTCAATTCCGCCCCCCAGAATCCACCAACCTCGGCCTGACCGTAGCCACCATTGAGCGGTGATTTGGCACCGACACTGTTCCGGCCACCGCCCGCTATCGGTACCCCCGTGACGGGTCCGGCGGCAAAAACCAGCCTGTTGTCAGGACTGAGGGCATCCACGCCAGCGCCTACCTCTTTGAGAAGATAGTAGCTTATGAAGCCGCTGCCTCCGAAATAGCGCCGGTAGAAGTCTTCTTCGTTTTCATCAGCCGAAATCGTTCCGCTGGACAGATTCACCCGCAGCGTTTTCCCAAAATACCCGAAGACCATTCTTGCGAAACCTCCTGCTTACTCAAATCAGATAAGACCAACGGCAAGGCATGAGTATTACTGCCCCGGCCCTCACCGCAGTGGGAACTGCCTGATTTCTCTCACAACCTTGTCAATAACAGGCGCTATATCTCGCGAAGTGTCAACTACATAATGATTGCGACTTATTCTCTCTACCGATGACCTCATTTGACAGTACACCGACCAGTCGGCGTCGGAATTGTCCTCCGGGTCTCCCGCCCGGCCCTCCAGTCTCTGTCGCACTACCTCCGGCGGTGCCTCCACCAGCACCATCACGAGCCTGGCATTAGTACGGTCAGCAATGCTGTAGAGGCGCTCGCGGAACCTTTCGGAGAGATTCGTCGCGTCCAGTATCAGTGAAATCCCATCCTTCAGCAGTTTTTCGATAAGAAGGTGAATTGTTCGGAATAGCTGCGAACTTTCTCCGGCACTATGGCTGGGCAGTGAGAAGAGGGTCTTCCGCAAGGCATCGCTTTCCAGAACAAGCAAGGGCACACGCTCCGCCAGCCTTCTGCTGAAAAAAGACTTCCCCGTACCAGGTAATCCGCTGACGACAACCAGGACCGGTTCTGCTACTGGCTCGGGAAGCCCCCTCAGACTATCACGCAACCGCTGGACGTCAGAGGCAAACCGGGTGATTTCCACAACCTTTATTATAGTGGCTTTTTGTCGGTTTGGCTAGATGCTGTGGGAAAATAGTCCGAATCCCGCCGGGTCTACCCCCCGCGGTAGAAGGCCACCCCCAGCGTCCCGGTACCGCAGGAATAGCCCATCAGGGGGCTGAACTCGGCAATCCATAGCTCGGCACAGCAGAAATCGGACGCAATTCGCTTCCTGAGTTCTTCCGCTTCTTCGGGAGCATAGGCATGCATCACGGCAATGTGTGCCGGTCCCGTGCCCAGTTCTTTACTCATCGTCTTGAGGAGACGCTCCACTCCACTCTTCCGGCTTCTGGCTACCCCGAGGAAGCGTAGTACCCCGGGCGGAGACATGGTGAGTATCGGTTTGACATTGAGTGCCGAACCCACCTGCGAGGCGATTTTGGGTATCCGCCCGGAACGGTAGACGTGACGGATTGTATCCAGAAAGATGACAAACCTGACCCTTTGCATCATATCTCTGGCTACTGCGGTTACCTCAGCCAGGCTTCCCCCTTCGGTAGCCGCCCGTGCCGCGGCAAGCGCAATAAAACCTTCCGCGGCAGTGCAATTCAGGGAGTCCAGTACCTCTATCGAGACC
>DAOUVG010000146.1 GCA_030667735.1 Dehalococcoidales bacterium | reverse complement strand
GTGGCGTGTCCCGTATCGGCAACCGTGCCCCAGGTGACATCGGCGGTGATAACTCTGGTGGTGCTGTCCGAGTAGGTGCCGGTGGCGGTGTATTGCTTTGTCATCCCATTCGGGACTGACGAGTCGGCCGGGGTTACCGCTATCGATACCAGCACCGTCGCTGTAGTGAAGGTCATGTCGGCACCGTAGGCAAGGCTGCCCACACCCTTGGCACGGTAGTGATAGGTGGTGCTCGGAAGCAGACTATCTATCGTGGCGTTGAAGTCTCCGACATCATTCATTGTCGGTACTGTGGCAGCAGCCCCGTTCCCGTAGGCCGTGGTCAGGCCCCACTCGAAGGAGACACTAACATTTAGCGAAGTACCGAGGTCATCCAGCGAGCCGTTCAGGGTTGCCGTGATGCCGGTGATGTCGGTTGCTGTGCCGGTGGTTACTATCGGCGGTGTCGTCCCTGTCTTGAAGGTCTGCTCGGCACTGTAGGTGGTACCATCACCAACGGCTTTAGACCGGAAGTAGAAGTCTGTATCGGCAGCCAGGTCTGTGAGCTCGGCGCTGAAGACACCGGTGGAGGTCATTGTCCGGGTAGTTGTCTCCTGGTCAAGGGCACCCGAAGTGATGCCCCATTCGAAGGATACGTCTACGGTTGCTGCGGAGCCCATGTTGACCAGGTTGCCGTTCAATGTGGCTGAATCGGCACCGATGTCGGTGGTGCCACTGGCGGCCACTATCGGTGGCTCAGTCACTGTGATTTCTATGGTATCCCGCTCACCGGATTGACTGGCGGTTATTGTCGCTGTACCCTTTGACACTGCGGTAACCAGCCCGGCGGCTGAAACGGTAGTCACGGTCCGGTTAGAACTGGACCAGATGGCGTCGGCGGTGAGGTCTGCGATAGAGGCGTTAGAATAGGTACCGGTCAGGAATAGCTGGAGTGTGTTACCAGCCTGGACCGGTGGTGCTGTGCCGTCAACTGATTCGTAGACATCATCAATCTCAATCGACTGTAGGGTCGGTGCGGTCACGGTCAGGGTGGTGCCATCGGGGTCAAGTCCGGCCACTGTCGCCGTGATGGTTGTGGTACCCTGTCCGACCACGGTAGCCAGACCGGTATTAAGGCCGATGGTAGCCACAAGTTCGTCATCGCTACCCCAGGTGGCTTCACCGGTGACATCCTCGGTGGAGCCGTCGGAATTGTGGACAGTGGCGGTAAACTGAAGCACAGTCCCGGTACCGAGGGCTACCCGCGGGTTAACCGGGGTTATCACCAGGGCCACAGCCACGGGCGGTCCTACGGTTAATGTAGTCTCGTCGGTGAAAGCACCATAGGCAGTTCCTATGGTGGTAGTACCTTCGGTAAGGCTTGTGGCCAGGCCCGCGCTGTTTATCGTGGCTACGGCTTCGTCGGAACTGGCGTAAGTCGCCAGGCTACTCAGGTCAGCTTCTGATGCGTCAGAGTAGACGCCTATAACGGCGAACTGCTGTGTACTGCCGAGGACAATAGTCGGGTCTACCGGCTCGATTCTTATTCCGGTCAGCACCGGCGCACCGACGGTCAGGGTGGCGGTACCGACTACCTCACCAACCATCAGGTCGGTAAACGAGGCGCTGATGACGGTCGGGCCCTGCTCCAGTGTCGTTGCCAGGCCGGTAGTGGTGATTGTCGCCTTGGCCTCGTTAGTGCTGTCCCAGGTGACCAGATCGGTTAGTGCCATGGTTGTGTCATCCGTCCTGACACCGGTGGCGGTGAATTGTTGTGTAAGGCCCAGAGCGATTGTAGGATTGGCTGGTGTGATGTCTATCCTGCCCAGTACAGGGGTGGTGAAACTCCAGGTGTATTCCGCTGCCAGCACATTGTCGGCCTTGTCGGTTGCTCCCACATCAATCGTGACCGTGTAGGTGGTGCTGTACAGGAGGGGAGCGTCCGGTGCGAAGGTCAACAGCGGTGAGCTCCAACTGAATGTGCCGGTTATCGTCGGGAGAATGGAGAAGGCAGCCTCGGTAAGTGCCTGGTCCATATCGTCGTTAAAAGTAATCACAATCGCGGCGTCAAGTGGTGCCGTCTCGGCGTCAGTATCCGGTACAGTGCTTAGTACCTCTGGCGCAGTGGCATCGACCCAGAACGGGCCGAGGTGGACGGTGGTGCCCCAGTTGCCGGCCTCATCGACAGGACGTATGTGCAGGTAGTGGCTGGTGCCGTCAGCCAGAGCGGCGCTGGTGGCAGTCGTCACGCCTGCATCAGTGTTATTGGTATCGGGGATGGTCGCCGGGTTCGTGTCCCATACGATGCCGTAGCCGTCCAGACCGGTACCCGGAATGGGGTCGGTGGCGGCCGTCCAGTCGGCGTCAATGGTGTTGTCGTTGCTCCAATTCGAAGCGGTGTGGCTCGTGCTCTGGACGTCGGTTGGCCCGAGTGGTGGGACCGTATCTTCAGTGGTGAACTGCCAGACATGGTCCGCCGTCATCGGCCTGTCTTCCGTGTCCTCGGCGGCAACGCTGATGGTTACGGTGTAGACGGTATCGGTGGCCAGATTGGCAGTGGGATTGAAGGTCATCACCGAAGAGTCCCAGGTGAAGGTGCCGGCAACTACCGGCGCTATTGAGAAGGCGCCCTCTGCCGAAGCCGTGTTCATGCCCGAACTGAAAGTGACCACGATATTGGTATCAACCAGTACATTCTCGGCGTTGCGGGCAGGTACCATGTTGATTGCCCTCGGGCCAATTTGCAGGGTCATATCCGGTGGGCCGGGGTCCATGGCAGGCCCTACGGTGGTTGTCTCGGAGGCGGAACCCTCAGCACTGCCGTCGGCCTGCAAGGTTACCGGGTCAATATCTGCCCAGGGGTAGTAGTCATGGAGGTCATTATATCTTATTGCGGTGATGAATATACCCCACGTTCCGGCGGCGTCCGTATAGGCGGACAACCACTGAGAACTGCTAGTACCTATCTGCAGATAGACGATGGCGCCTTCAGCCGGTGTAGTGCCATCCTGCTGATATACCGTACCCTGGATTAAATCTTCAGGCATGGAGAATTCCAGGCCGGGACCGGTGGTGATTTCGTACGGAGAGCCATCAGTCTGGGTGTAGGTCACCCCGCCGGAGACGATTTCAAAGTAGTAGGTGTTCTCTGCTGTCAGGCCGGTGATGGTGGCGTGGTGGGTATCATCACTTGTCTCCGCTCCACGGTCATCAGTCGCAACCTGGTCAAGGGTCTCCGCGGTCGTTCCCCAGTTGACCTGGCCGACCTCTGCGGCGTCGCTGATCCAGACAACAGTGAAGGACTTATCGGTGATATTGGCCAACCTGGGGCCAATATCCGCCGCGTTGGCCGTGATATAGTCTGCCTTGGTCTTAGTCCTGGCTGTCGCCTCGTTATCGGTCACCGTAAGGTTGACGGTGTAGGTACCGGCGGTGGGGTAACGGTAAGTCGGGTTCTCCGCCGTACTATCTACCGTGGTGTCATTATCGAAGTCCCACTCATAGGTCAGAGGGGCCACGCCACCGGTGGTCAGGTTGGTGAAGGTGACCGTCTGGCCGACATCCACCGTCGTCGGAATCGCGCTGAAATCTACTACCAGCGGGGCTGCGATGGTGAATGGCCCGAGGTGCACGGTGGCTGTCCAGTTGCCGGCAACGTCAGCGGTGCGGAGGTGGAAGTACCAGTCTCCCGCGGCTAGCGCATCACTGGTCACCGTCTGGATACTATCCTCAATGTCTATCACGGTGTCGGGGACGGTATTGGAGGCATTGCTCCACTCGACGGAGTAACCGTCAAGACCTGAAGTAGGTTCGGGGTCGACGGCGTCCGTCCAGGTGACTACTATCGTATCGTCCGAAGACTCCACGCTCACAGTGTGGCTGGTGCTGTCAACGTCCGCCGGGTCGGGCGGCGCAACGGTGTCCTTGTGGAATTGCCAGTCCCAGGTCCCGTCATCGCCGGCAGCATTAGCTACCATATCTGTGGCCATGAAGTAGATGGTGTGGCTGCCCTCTTCAAGACCGGCGAAGTCGGGCAGGGTCTTTCCGTCATCGTTCCACTCGGTGGCCATCGTACCGGCGTCGAAGTCATAAAGGGTAGTCCATGTCCCGTCGAAGGCATCCATCTGGTAGGCCATCACATCCAGGGCCATATTATCGTCGAAACCGAAGTTGGCGAAGGTGGGAGTGGCATTGAAGTACTGGCCTTCCGCCTCGGCGATTGTTTTCATGGCAGGGGCGGTGGTATCGATGTGGAACGGGCCGAGGTGAACCGTCGACTGCCAGTTTTCGGCGTTGTCAACGGCCCTCATGTGGAAGTACCAGATGCTGTCGGCCAGCGCCGCGCTGGTGAGAGTCTCGATGCCGTCCTCAATGTTCTTCACCTGGTCAGGGACAGTGTCGGAAGCATTGCTCCACTCGACGGAGTAGCCGTCCAGTCCGGTGCCGGGGTTAGGGTCAACGGAGTCCGTCCAGGTGACATCAATGGTGTTGTTCGTTGACCACTCTCCCACGGTGTGGCTGGTACTTTGGACGTCGGTCGGGTCTAGTGGTGGTACGGTATCATCGGTGGAGAAGCTGAAGACATGGTCCGCCGTCATCGTCTTGCCTTCAGTGTCCTCGGTGGTGGCGGCAATAGTTACGGTATAGAGTGTGTCCGTCGCCAGATTGGCGGTGGGATTGAAGGTCAGGGTATCATCCGCCACGGTCTTGGCACCAGCCACATTCGGGTCTATCGAGAAAGCTGCCAGCGCGGTGGTCTCGTCCATGTTGGTGCTGAAGGTCACTACTATGTCAGCATCAACAGCTACATCGGTAGCGTTATCAGCTGGAACAGTGTCGGTCACCATAGGGCCAAACGCCAGTGTG
>DAOUVG010000278.1 GCA_030667735.1 Dehalococcoidales bacterium | reverse complement strand
TAGCCAGGAATGGGGGGAAGATTATATCTGGGGGACACCGGCAGAATCCGGTTTCGGATTCTGCTAACGTCATTCCGTAAGAATGACGCCCAGACACCCCTGCCAAAGGGGCCTGCCCCTCTGAACTCTCCTGGTTATGTCGAATTCTTACTGACTACGGCTTAATAAAGACGAAAAGAAAGATGCCGAAGCAGACTATAGCCACACCACCCCCAACGCCATCCACATCTGCATGTTTACACCGTTCCAATGATAAGTTTCTTGACGCGCCGTCTTATAGAGTTCTATGAGCTGCGTGGTGTTGGGCTGATTATCGTTATTACGGTCTTCTGCTATTGTCATCCCTGTCTCCTGCAAATACGCCTCCATCGTATTGTATACCAACCCCTTTGGGTTTTGGTATTTGATGCTTGTTACTTGGTGATTATTCTAACCTACACGGTCGGCCGGTGCAACAGGGTGCTATTGCGGACGGCACTTCTCCCTCAACATGGCCCGGAGAACAATATCGGTGCTCGGGATTTCCGCCTCCTCAAGTACCTTGAAGTTGTAACGCTGGTAAATGGAAACATTCTTCTCTTCTTCGGTATCAAGATAGCAGGGCATATTCTCCCTGTCTATTCTGGCAAGCATGGGTTTCAATAGTCTACTGGCATACCCCTTTCCCTGATAAGCGGGGTCTACACCGATAGCCTGGAGAAACCAGTGGCGGAAAGGTGCATGACGCTTGTGCGCCGAGTCAATAGTAGCGGTAACGGGCACCTGCCTTGACGAGAAGTCTCTGCTAAACCTGAACAACAGAGATAATGCGCCGGACCGTATCATTCTCCCTGGCGACATACTCTCGCCCCTTTTCGAGGGTATCCATACGGCTATACCTTCCAGGTTCTGAGTGGGCGCGTAGACCTCTCCGTAGCGAATACCATCGCGGACCACTATTTCGAAAAGGTAGTGCAGCTTGTTCTTCCTTTCCACAGGGTCCGGAAGCAGATGGGTAAATATCGGGGAATCCTGAAACGCCCGGGATAAGACCCTGGCAGCAGGTTTTACCCCTGATTTTCCCACCGGCATGAGATTCTTCAAGTCGTCCACAGCCGTTTTCTCCTTACTGCCAGCATGTACTTCCGTAAGCAATGGCTAGACCCACCTCGTTCTCTTGCTCAAACTCTTTGCCGAGCCGGTGGTGGGCAGTTTCTCCTCCACCAGGGACGCCTCCACCAGCCGCCAGAAGCTGGCGGCATCGGCGCCGGTGACAACCGCCTTCTCGTGGGCCTCACTCAGCGCTACCGGGTAGCCGTGCCCGCGCCGGCACTGGTCAAGGACAAGGCTGTGGGTTAGACCAAGCAGACTGTCGTTGTTGGCCACCCAGTAAGGCACCTCAACCCGGGCAACCTCGTCATCCACGTTCAGGTAGAAGAAATGCACCTGGTGGGGGCCGTACCGACTCTGGATTTTGGATGAGCTGATGAAGGTGTCCGACCTCTCCCCCGGCTCAAGCAGTTCGGCAAAAAGCTCGCGGTCGCGCACACCGGCCACGGCATCGCATTCTCTGGTCTCACACGCCGGACAGCGGTCGCTGTCAACCGTTTCCCGGGGGCAGAGTGCCACCCGCAGGGCATTGACGACATCCATGCTGCGGGGAAAGCTGATGTAGCTCGCCACAGCAAGCTGCCTCTCCCCGCTCAGTTTGCGCAGTCCCTCCAGACACCTCAGGAACCCTTTGTCCAGCAACTCCTCGGTGACGAATTCGGGGTATGGCTCCAGTCCCCAGAGTATCAGAGAGCCGTCGAGCAGTGCCACGGTTGGGTTATCCGTTGACGCCTCGGCCGCCAGCTCGGACAGCCGGCAGGCTTCATCGACGGCACGCTTCATGCCCAGGAGCGCGCCTTCAATCACCTGCTCGCGACCACGCACTCCGGGTGCGGCAATCACCAGGTCCTCATCCCCGGAATAGAGACTGGGCTGGCTGTCCAGAACGGCCGCCGGACTGGTACCGTAGTGCAGCACCACCGAGCCGATGTTTATCAGGTAGCACCGGGCGGCACGGTGCCGGTCAACATCAATATGGGAGCCGTCAGTGGCAACCACGGTGAAGTCGGCGGGTGTTGCAGGCGCCCCGCAATGCCCGTCAAGCCCATCCACCAGACCGGCCACCAGCCAGGTGGTCCGGCTGGCATCAATCTTATTTCTGAGGGCTTCCACGTCACCGGCGTACCTGCCGAGGGCCTCCCGTGCATGCTCAAGGCGTTCCTGACGCTCCCGGCCTCTGGCCTTCAGCCGGACCACCATGTCACCCACCTGGGAAATGAGCTTTGTAAGGTCCAGGGACATATCGGCCACCCCCAGGGCATACCAACCCGTACTATACCGCAAGTATAGTGAATCAGGCCGGTGAACTCAAGGAGAATAGCCTGTTGCCGAATGGATGGCAGCCGACAGACAGAGCGGGCGGTCATCTGCTATTATTGGTGAAAGTGAGGTGAATACCATGGCACCAGAGGCACAGCAGCCTGACAGAACAGCCCGATTACTCTCCAATATCCTGCACCCCTGGGTGCTTCTGGTTCCCATCGTGGCAGCGATTGCGTATCAGGCAATAGACGAGCCAGTCGAACGGCTCAAATGGACGCTACTGACTCTTGTTCCGGCATTCACGCCTCCTCTACTCTATGCCAGAATCAGGACCTCAATGCTTGCCACGGCGGAGAGCAAGCCGAAGATAACCCGGTCCCTGGTGCGCGACGACCCGGTCAAACTCCTGGTCATGACAGGGATTTTCAGCATACCGGCAACTCTCATCCTGTATCTTCTCGATGGGCCACGGGATGTTCTCGGTATAATGGTGTCGCTTGGCCTTGCAATGCTCGCGGTGGCGCTGGTGAACACCGTGTATCGGGCCAGCTTTCACCTTGCG
>DAOUVG010000291.1 GCA_030667735.1 Dehalococcoidales bacterium | reverse complement strand
TGCCCCCTGGATTCCAGCCTGCGCTGGAATTACATCAACATCTATCATACGTAAAGATATATACGAGACACTACACTAGAATCCGGCGGCACGAGTATGTATATTGACAAAGCGGCATCATAGGGCTAGACTCAAAATCAGTTTGTGAAATATAATGGTATCACGCAGGAACCAGGTGATACCGATGCATGCTTCGATCTGAAATACCCGGAGGAGGTAGAAGGTGAAGCTAGCAGTAATAGGGTTTGGAAGGTGCGGCGGTCAGATTGCCGATGTATTTGCTCGACTGAACAAGCGGGCACGCCACCACCGCGGAGTGGATATTATCCTTGATGCCTTCGCGGTGAACAGCGGCCAAACAGACCTGGCCGGGCTCCGTAATATCAAGTCCGACTACAATCACCGCATTCTGATGGGCGGTACCAAGACAAAGGGTCACAGTGCCGCCAAACTCAGCGAACTGGGCGCCCAGATTGCCAGAGACGACAGTGATAAAATCGTCGACGCCCTGAGGGCTTCCAAACGCTTCGGGGACGCCGATGCAATACTCATGGTGGCCGCAACCGCCGGTGGTACCGGTTCGGGGGCTATGCCAATACTGGCACAGCACCTCAAGGAACGCTACTGGAGCAAGCCTGTTTACTGCATGACTGTCCTCCCCTTCGAGTATGAAGAGCAGGCCGAAGCAAGGACGGTGCACAATACCGCACTCTGCCTCAAATCTACCTACACGGTTGCTGACGCCGTGATACTGGTGGAGAACCAGAGATTTCACAGGAAGGACTCGCCACTAAAATACAACACAGCCCAGATAAACGCGCATATTGTTGAGCCATTCTACAATCTACTCTGCACCGGTGAAGAGAAAAGAACGAGGCGTATCGGTACGAAGGTGATTGACGCCGCGGATATCGTCGAGACCTTCCAGGGCTGGACGGCAATAGGATATGGCAGGACGATGCTGCCTTTGATTCGTCTACCGTTTCTGAGGTCACGCAACTACCGAAAGAGGGGTGCCGGCACAAACCGTGGTATTCGGGTGATGGAAGAATCCATCAGCGAGATGTCCGTCCATTGTTACACCAAAGATGCGGCAAAGGCGCTCTATCTCATCTCAGCCCCCTCTTCGGAGATTAACTCCTACCTGACCAGTGACCTCAGCGAATACCTCAGGGACCTGGCTCCGAACGCCGTAATCAGGGCTGGAGATTACCCCAATGAGCGAAGCGTCATGGATGTGGTGACTGTTCTCTCAGCGTTGTCGGAAGTCAACAAGGTGAAGAACTACTACGTGAAGGCTGCCACCCTTATCGAGAAGGTCCAGGAGAAAGAAGAAGTACAGCCGCAGCGGAGCGACACGGAAGCAGCTGCTGATGACCTCCCGACACTACTGTGATGTATACGGGGTGATACTACTCACTGTACGGACAGTCTGCCCGGCCCGCGACCGGTCACCAGTAAACCTGTCATCCCCCCGGACATAAGTCATCCCAATGGAATCCTCTTCAGGAGGCACTTCATCCGGGGTCAGGACAGACTGGCATATTACTTCCCGCTTCAGAAGAGGAGACAATGAGATGTTAAGGGGTGGAATACCCATCGGCCGTCTGTTCGGCATATCACTGAGGCTGAACTACACCTGGTTTATTGTCTTCGGCCTGGTGACATGGTCACTAACGGCCAACTATTTCCCGGTGAGTTTCCCTGATTGGAGCCTGCCCATGTCGCTGGCCGCCGGCATCGTGACCAGCCTTCTCTTCTTCGGTTCGGTGCTGGCGCACGAACTCATGCACAGTGTCGTTGCTCAGGCAATTGGTATCAAGGTCAACTCAATCACTCTTTTTATCTTCGGCGGGGTCGCCCAGATGAGCGAGGAGCCACATCGGCCCAAGGATGAACTGCGCATAGCCCTGGCCGGTCCCCTGGCAAGTGTGGCTATTGGCATCATCTGCGGGGTAGTGTACTTACTGGTCGAGGGCCACTCCGAGTTCATACGAGCGATATCGGGCTGGCTGGGTCTGATAAACGTCTTTCTCGCCGTATTCAACCTCATCCCGGGCTTCCCCCTGGACGGCGGACGTGTTCTCAGGTCGATACTGTGGTGGCGCAGTAATAACCTGCGGCGGGCCACTAAAACCGCCACCAATATCGGCCGTGTGGTGGGCTACCTGTTTATCTTCGGCGGGATATTCTTAATCTTCCAGGGTCTATGGTTGAACGGGCTCTGGCTGGCGCTTATCGGCTGGTTCCTGGAAAATGCCGCCATCGGCAGCTACCGCCAGGTCTCGTTTCAAGACATGCTTCAGGGACATATCGTCAGCGAGGTCATGACCAGGGACTGTCCCCTGATGGACCCCGAACTGACCATCGAAAGACTGGTAAACGAGCAGATTCTGGTCTCCGGACGCCGATGTTTCCCGGTGGCAGTCGACGGGCGTGTCCTGGGGCTTGTGACCCTGCACAACATCAGGTCAGTCCCGCGCTCTCTGTGGCCTGCCAGAACGCTAGGACAGGTAATGACCCCGCTGGACAAGTTAAAGTCCGTTTCACCAAATGAAGACCTGTCAATAGTGATGAAGACCCTCGCCGAAGCGGACATCAATCAGGCGCTGGTGGTGGAAAGCGGCACAATCCTCGGCGTTATCGGACGGGACAATCTGCTTGCCTTCATCGACATCCGCGGTGAACTGGGCGTGTAGTGTCAGTTAACAGGCTCCGAAACCGGATTCTGCCGGTGTCCCCCAGATATAGTGGGGTTGGTCGAAAGGGTTTTTCATCACCCTGCTAGTGCAC
>DAOUVG010000260.1 GCA_030667735.1 Dehalococcoidales bacterium | reverse complement strand
GTCTGTCCCGTAGACGCCATCAAAATAGAGATACCTACTATGGAGCGTCTACGTCCAGACGTTTCCGGCGAGCAGTGGAGATCACAATAGGAGAGAGATATGGCGAAAACGAAAGACCCGTTCGCAGAGCTTAAGAAGACACCGTATGACGTGTATGTGGCCCCGCGGCCGTACTCGTTCGACCTGAACGAAGACATGGTTAACATGCTCCGTAGCGAATTCAACGCTGATGCCGTATCTTCCCGGCTGGTGGAAGCCATCAAGGGCAAGAAGAAGGCGGAAATCGCGGACGTAGCCAGCGCTCTCTTCAAGGAGCTTGGTGAGGCCTGGATGCAGAAGACGATTCAGCTAGGTGAGGAATACTCCGACCGCACTATCGAGGTGGTGCTGGAATCCGTAGACCGGCAGGGCAGCCAGTTCATGGTCTGGCCTCATGTCCCGCAAAGGTTCATTGAGATTGCCTATCTTGGCACCCAGGCATTCCTGAAGGTCCCGATTACGCTGAACAGCCTGGAGGCGCTGGAGTACCGGATACCTCAATGTGCTCTATACGGTGCGATAAAGGAGAAGTGCGGGGATGAAGTTGCCAACCTGATGACATGCAAAGACTACTGCCTCACGGCCCTGGGCACGGTGTGCAAACATCAGGAGATGGAAGTCATCACCAGCATGCCCAAGAATACGGCTGCCGACGGATACTGCGAATTCTTGATGAAGAAGCTCTAGTTTCCGGGCCTTCGAAGGAAGTTAGGTGAAGCTAGAGAATAAGGTTGCTATTATTACTGGCGCCGGTCGCGGCATCGGGAAGGCGATTGCCTTCAGATTGGCCGAGGAAGGCGCCAGTGTTGTTGCCAGTGATATTGACCTTGCTTATGCCGAGGATGTCGCTAACCGCCTCAAGAAGAAGGGACGGCAGGCCCTGGCGCTTAAGGCTGACGTCACCAGTGGGTACGAGGTTGCCCAGGTATTCAAGGCAGCGGAGAAGCGCTTCGGCGGCGTCGATATCCTGGTGAACAGCGCGGGAATCAGGCGCGATGCCCCTCTGCACAAGATGTCCGAGGACGACTGGGACACGGTGCTTGCCACACAAGCGAGGGGAAGCTTTAACTGTGCCCGGGCCGTCCAGAAGTACATGGTGCGGCAGAATTACGGCAAGATTGTCAACATATCCTCGCCGGTCCCCGCCAGCATGGGAGAGCGTGGGCAGACCGCATATGCGGCGGCCAGCGCGGCCGTCCAGGGGTTCACCAGGGCGCTCGCCCTGGAGCTGGGGCCTTACGGAATCAACGTCAACTGCGTCGCACCGGAGTACATAGATACCGAGATGACCCGGAGTGTGGCGCGTAAAGAGGGCATGTACCTGGATGATTTCCGGAAGTTCGCCACCGCCCGGATACCACTGAGGAGGACGGGCACCCCGGAGGATGTCGCCAACGTGGTCCAGTTCCTGGTCTCGGATGAGTCCAGTTTCGTTTCCGGGCAGGTGATTTATATCCGGGGCGGTCCCTGAATCGGTCTCACCGGAGCAAAGCGGCAATGCATTTCATGCCTGACACTGAAGATGAAGATTCGGCTGATGAGACCTTCTGGCCGGAGGGTTACAAGCAGGTAATTCGGGAAGATGTCCGAAGGGTTATCGCCGAACAGCTCAACGACAGGAAGCGGTTCCGCCGTGTTTATCGGAAGGGCTATACCGAGAGCTTCGCCGGTTACGAGCAGTTTCTGGACCGCGTAGCGGACATGGTCGCAATTGGCGCCGAGAACGGGGCGGACGACGCCTTTGACGAAATTGTCGTTGCCTTTCTGGAGGAAGATATCCTGCCGGAAATGCGCCGCTATACCAGCTACCTCTGGCCCGACCCTCTACCGCGTGAGGTCGGAGAGCGCCTCCGCAGGGTGATTATCGATGAGTATAGCGAGGACGACGTATATCGTTTTACCTACAAAGTGGGCTACAAGAACGACTTTAGCAGTTATAGCGAATATATGGACTGCATTGCTGAGATGGTGATGACCGGGGTGATGAACGGCGCCAACGATACGCTGGAGAGGATATACCGCTCTTTCATGAACTACAACCGTTTGCTGCCGGTACGTCGTTACCCCCGGCGGCTCAAGATGTGGTGACGGTGCCGAATACCGGGTACGCGTGAAATTTTACTGAGGAGACAGGCGTGAACAAGATAGCAGTTTGTGGTAAGGGTGGTAGCGGCAAGAGTGTTGTCGTCCGGTTGCTTGCCGATGGTCTGCAGGAGCGGGGACGCCGGGTGCTTGTGGTCGATGCCGATGAGTCCAACACCGGCCTCCATCGTATGCTCGGTTTTGATAATCCCCCGAAACCGCTGACCGACCTCCTTGGCGGCAAGCAGAAGCTTGAAGCACAGTTGGAAGAGGCTGTCCGGGCGGGGATTCCGGAGATGAGTGTCGAGCTAATCCACCAGGAGATGCAACTAGCCGATATTCCCCCCGAGTTCATGTTCGAGACCGGCGGCATCCGGCTGATAAACATCGGCAAGATACTGGTGGCACTGGAGGGCTGTGCCTGCCCGATGGGCATTGTGAGCAGGTCATTCCTCAAGAAACTCCGCCTCGAACCGGATGAGATTGCCGTCATTGACCTGGAAGCGGGGGTGGAGCACTTCGGCCGGGGTGTGGAGACCAGCATCGACTGTGTGGTCGTGGTGGTTGAGCCATCGATTGACTCCCTGGAAGTCGCCGAGAAGATTGGAGAGCTTTCCGCCCAGATTGAAATTGCCGACGTCTGGGTGGTGCTGAATAAGATAGCTTCGGAAGACATTGCTGACCGACTTCGCAACTACCTGGAGGAGCGGGATATGACCGTTATCGGCGTCATCCATCAGAACCAGGAGATATTTGAGTCCTGTCTAGACGGGCGTCCGATACGAGGTCGTGCCGCTGCCGAAGACATCGACCAGGTACTGGACTTTATTTTCCCATAGCAGGGGGGATGGGGCCTCTATCAGTGAGAAGCTCCTGTTGGGTGGAAGGGGAATCAAGGGAGACACCCCCTTAGACCCCCATTCCAAAGGGGGCGCCTCTCAGAAGAGGCGAAACCCCTCTTTAACACCCCAAAACGGTGTGAAG
>DAOUVG010000296.1 GCA_030667735.1 Dehalococcoidales bacterium | reverse complement strand
TAGGGGCGCCCCCTCTTCTTAGGGGCGCTCGCCTCTTCTGAGAGGGGCTCGCACGGGTTGGTCGAAAGGGTTTTTCATCATCCTGCTAGAACTGGCCGCTCTTGAGTTTCTCGACATCGAAGTCCGGTGATTTGCAGAAATTGATAACGCGTCGCTCGCGGTCTTCAACTGCCTGACAGGCCTGGGGTACCTCTCGGGCAATCTCGTGTGGGATTACGACCACGCCATGCTTATCGGCATGGATAAGGTCGCCGTTGTTAACCACCAGCCCACCGACCTTTACCGGTATACCGGAATCGACGATGTGGACATAGGCATGGGAAGGGCTAACATCCGCAGCGAAGAAGTGGAAGCCCAGCTCGTGAACTTCGTCGAGGTCGCGGACACTGCCATCGGTGACCACTCCGAGGCAGCCGAGGGCCCGGTGGATATTGGCATTGACCTCCCCCCAGAGAGGACCGGTACACCGGGGCTCGTCAAGGTCCTGGATGACGGCCACTCTCGGTGTCGGGGTCTTCAGTATATTGTCCCAGTGGGCCTGACCGGCGGTACGGTCTTTCTCATTCGGTGGCATGTCGGCAATCATGGTTGCCGTGCAGGCATAACCGACCATTGGCTCAAGGTCGGGGAAAATACATCTGATGCCGGACATGTAGCCCTGGTTCCTCGGTCTCACATTGAAGGTCTCGATAGCGTTGCTGATTGCCGGAGTCGGCCAGGCTCTCAGAGCACTTAGTTCTATTTCTGATAGTGGTTCCATTTTCACTCTCCTCGCTGGAATGTCTCTATCCCTGATTGTAGGTTTATGTGGAAAGGCTGTCAATCAAGGTGTCGGGGCTGTCTTTGCGGTTTAATCAGAATCAGCCGCAGTGCCCGCTCGGCCGCATCGGAGATGAGGCGGGCCGCATCTGCCTCCGATTCTTCCCGTGTGATGGGCCCGGGGGCAATGCTCAGGGCGGCGTCGATACCGTGCCGGTACAGTTCATTCATGTCACCGTGAAGCTCCCCGGCAATGACCACCACGGGTACGCCCAGCACCTTTGCATATTTGGCAACTCCGGCAACCGTCTTGCCGAACGTGGTCTGGGTGTCGAGTCTGCCCTCGCCGGTGAGGACAAGTGAAGCCCCTTTCAGATGTTCGACAAGTCCCACCGCATCACTGATAATCTCGATACCGGGCACCAGCCTGGCACCAAGGAACGCTACCAGGCCCGCTCCCAGTCCGCCGGCTGCTCCCGCACCGGGCAAGTCCCTGATATCAATACCCAGGTCTTTCTTGATTACGGAGGCATAGTTAGCCAGGGCCTCATCGAGCTGTTGGCACATCTCTTCGGTGGCCCCTTTCTGAGGCCCGTAGACCCACGATGCACCCTCTTTGTCGCAGAGCGGGTTGGTGACGTCGCAGGCGACCGTAACCTGACACTCGGCGAGGCGTCTGTCCAGTCCGGAGACATCTATCTGTTTCAGGCTGGCCAGGGCGGCGCCACCCGGAGCAAGCTCCCTGCCTTCCCGGTCGGTCAGCTTCACTCCCAGGGCCTGAGCCATACCGGCACCACCGTCATTGGTGGCGCTGCCGCCGATTCCGATGATGAGCCGGTGGCATTCACTATCAAGGGCTGCCCGGACCAGTTCTCCGGTACCGTATGTCGTGGTCGTCAGTGGGTCCAGCCTGTCCGGTGCTACCAGTACCAGACCGGAAGCAGCCGCCATCTCCGTCACGGCGGTTGCCCCGTCACCGAGGATTCCCCAAGTGGCAAGCACACCTTCACCGAAAGGTCCGGATACTTCAGTTTGCATTGTCCTGCCGCCGGTGGCATAGACCAGGGCATCGACTGTACCTTCTCCACCGTCTGCCATGGGCAGCACTACTACCTCGGCATCAGCCAGTACACGTCTTATGCCACGTACAATGGCGTCAGCCACTTCCCGGGCGGGCAGGCTACCTTTGAAGCTCTGTGGGGCAACCACTATCTTCATTTCTGAATCCATAAGGCGGTGTAGCCGTTAGGAAAAGAGTCCCAGGTACCAGTTGAGAAGCTCGTTACCATAGACCAGGGTTGCCATCGTTGCCAGGGAAAGGTAGGGTCCGAAGGGAATCGCATCTTTTCGTTTCCTGATTCTGGACAGGACAAGAAAAACGGCGACGAAGCCGCCGAGCACTATCGCACCGAAGATGGCAACGAATACCAGCGGGAAGCCGACTGCCAGGCCGATGAGAGCGGCCATCTTGACGTCACCCATTCCCATTCCTCCACCGAAGATGAGAGCGGGTAACAGCAGCAGGATAAAGCCAGCAGCACCGCCGGCGATGCCGGAGACGGTACGCGCGGCAATATCCGGCATACCCAGGAAGGCACCCGGCGCCAGTTCTAACATCTCCGGTTGCGGCACCAGGATGGTGAACAGCAGGGCTACCGCAGCAACCGGATAGACAATTTTGTTGAGAATGAGCTGGTGCTTCAGGTCTATGACCAGGATAACTATGAAGACGCAGAAGTAGAAGATGGTAATGCCGAACTGGGCAGTCAGGCCGTAGTGCCAGCACAGGATTCCGAACAGGGCTGCAGTGCTGGCTTCCACCAGGAACACGCGCCAGGGCAGGGGTGCCCCGCAATAGCGACAGCGTCGGCGCAGCCGGAGGAAGCTGAACAGGGGGATAAGGTCTATGATGAGTAGCGGGCGCTGGCAGTCGTCGCAGAAAGATGGGGGGGAGACCAGAGATTTC
>DAOUVG010000122.1 GCA_030667735.1 Dehalococcoidales bacterium | reverse complement strand
TGTCTTCTTAAGCTCTGCGAACGGGTCTTTCGTTTTCGCCATATCTCTCTCCTATTGTGATCTCCACTGCTCGCCGGAAACGTCTGGACGTAGACGCTCCATAGTAGGTATCTCTATTTTGATGGCGTCTACGGGACAGACGTCGATGCACATATTGCATCCCGTACACTTGTCCCTGCGCGTAACATGAAGTGTGTAGTTACCGTCAATCCTGGGGTCCATCTCCTCCAGCCGCTTCTCCTTGGCCATGACACGCGTTACATGAAAGACGCCCTCAGGGCAAATCTGCAAGCATTTCTTGCACAGGAAAGGAACTGTACACTTCTCCAGGTCGATTGCTATCTTGGGGTACTTCCTCCCCCAGATGAATTCTGGTATCTTCGTTGGCATCGTCATAGCCATACCTCCGCTACAGCCGGTACTGTGTCCCTTCTTACCAGACTAATTGCCTCTCTGGGACACGCTGTATGGCAAAGGCCACAACCGAAGCACTTAAACTGGTCTATGTTAGCCTTTCCGGTGGTCGTCTCAAATTTGAGGGCGCCCCACTGGCACCGCTGGGCACAGATGCCACAGCCATTGCACTTGTCGTACTCAATCTGGGCAAGATAATGACTCTTAAGAACGCCGAGACCAAAATCGACGCCATTTCTTAAGGAACCACAATCAGGATAGTCGCACTGGCAGAAGCCGCCAATGAACGGCGCCCCGAAGAGCATCAGGATATGTACAAATCCCCTGTCGTCCATCTCATGGTTCCATTCGATGGCTTCATCAGCGTTGACGAACTTGACACCGCCCTTGTATCTCTCCGGCCACCGTTCCCACTTGAGCATACCCACTCCCATGCCCATGCAGGTGTACTCGCGCTCGTTCCTTTCATCGATTGCCCGGATACCCTTCCTGCATATACAGGACATCAGGGCGATGGGAGAACACAGCTCCAGCACTTTGTCAGCATCGTCGCGAGGAACAACCATACTGCCCTGTCCGGTTCTCTGCAGTATCTCCCTGATTCTCTCGAACTCTGCCTTGTCATTGTTCTCTACGGCATTCATCAGGTCCTGTTGACTTGGCCCGGCACGGGCGCCGGTTTCCAGTCCAACCTCAGCTCCTTTGAAGCCTTCGCCAGGAGCCCGCAGCTTGTACATGTTCCTGGCGTAGTTCCTGGGGTTCAGGTACCAGATTCCGTCCCCGTGCTCTGGTGTCCCGAACTGCTCGCACATGAAACACATCTCTTCTACCTCCTTGTCATAATTCCTTAGCGTGATTATAGTAGCAAGCGTCTACCTGTTTCCTTGCACAGGTGGCCGCGTTCGAAAATGCAATTAGCGCACATCCGGCAATTCAGGCACCGCCGCGCCTCCTCAACCGCCTGCCAGCGACTGTAACCCAACTCATCTCCCTCAAAAGTCCTTATTGCCTCTGCAGGGAGTAGTCTTGGCATTCCCCAACGCCCTTTGCGAGTTAAGTAGGCGGGAATCTGCTCCGGCTTGATTGTGAGTTCAGTTCGAGATTCCTTTACTGGTATTACATACCGCCCGCTGAGGTATTGGTCAATAGAGGTGGCGGCTGTTCGTCCGTCAGCCATAGACTCAACTATATGGCTACCGGTACCTGATCTGTCTCCAACAGCAAAAATACCGGGAACATTTGTCTCAAAAGTGTCGTTATTAACCTGTAAACCGCCTCTTCTACCTTTGCTCGCTGATTCCGGAAGAGCATCACCCATGTCGGGAATTCGCCTTTTAGGTTGAAATACGTTAGCCGCATCTACTACGGTATCCGCATCCACAACGTAGTCGCTGTCCGGACCCTCCATTTCCACCAGGGGGAACCCCCTGAGGGTGCGGTGAACCTTACCTTTACCACCCGGGGGGAGAGGCATTAGCCGCTTGAAGTTTATCCCACTTACCTTAGAGCCATCTTCTGATGTAAACTCCTGAGGGGCCAGAGATGGCTCTATCTGTACACCTTCTCTTTCTGCAGCCTCAAGTTCCCATGCAGGGGCTGCTATGTTACCCGGGTCATTCCTGTCACCTATCGCCTCTAAACAGGCGATGTGTACCTCTTCAGCCCCGAGTCTAAGTGCAGTTCGGGCAGCAGCTATAGCTATAGAATCGCCTCCTATCACCCAGACCTTCCCCTTAAGTGATGGTCCTTGCCCCAGTTTCGATTCCTGTAACAAGGGTAAGGCGGAGAATACTCCTGACAAGTCAGAGCCCGGTATTCCTGGCCCGGTGCTTCTCTCGGCTCCGCAAGCAATCAATATGGCTTTGAATCCTTGCCGCCAGAGATCACTAATGCCCAAGTCCTTACCAATACAAACATTAGTGTGAATCCTAACACCCAGGGCTTTGATGTAGTCGATATCAGCCTGGATAGCTTCCTGTGGCAGGATGAAATTAGGCGTCATTGTAGCTGGTATCCCACCGGGCGTGGATGAAGCTTCAAAGACTGTGGTACCATATCCCTTTTTAACCAGGTCAGAGGCCGCCGTTAACCCGGCTGGTCCCGAACCAATGACAGCTATCCTTTCCTCTCTCTTCTTCTTGACTGGTCTCGGTTTCTTGCCGTTTCCCTGCTCTGCGGCATGCCGTTCCAGCCACTGAACAGCAATCGGACTATCCAGTACATCCCTGTTGCACTCATCTTCGCAAGGATGCCAGCACACGTGTCCACAAATGGATGGAAGTGGATTCTTCTCTCTGATAATAGATAACGCCTTCTTGAAGTCACCAAGAGTAATAGCCTGCGAAAAATTGGGAATATCCACGTATAATGGACAACCTGCTTCACACGGGGAAAGTTTATCTACTTTCGGCCAGCACCTCTCAACATGAATGTAGGCCGGCGTTACCCGCCGCCGGGACAAACTGTAATAGCCCACGGATGTTGACACGACCATCTTGTACGCCTCCTCTACGAACGAAACTATCAAGCCTGGCTATATCTCACGCTCTCACACCAACCCTGTTTCCCACTCGGAGTTTTCGTGGTAGCACAAGCCAGAGCTAACTAGGTGCGATGGGGTGTTCATCACACGCCGTCACACGTCACCCCAAACATATACCGTTACTGCGTGCACTGTCAAGTCTCTCATGCCTGCATGTCCCATGTCAAACCAGGTCATGCCCGTCACCCGGCCAGGTGCAGCCGGGTAGGTATGGTCAGCCAGATGAGAAAGATGGGGAGCTTCGCCAACCGTGATGGACGAACATTCCAGAGGACGTGGTATACGGCTCGCATGTGGAAAGGGCTATTGCAGGGCTCCGTAGCTGAGATTGACAGTCAGGCGCCATAGAATATATTATCAGTAACAGGGAGCGATGAGAGTTCGGAATACACCATCGTAAATTGAAATGGGTGATTCAGTTTTGTCGTATAGCCCAGGCACAATAAAGGCAGGAGAAAAAGGAGGGAGAAGGCAGTGTTAATTGTCGTCTGTATCAAGGAGGTGCCGGATGCCGCCTATATCAACATCGACCCCGCTACCGGTACTCTGATAAGAGAAGGAGTGCCTTCCATTATCAATCCATTTGACAACCATGCTTTGGAAGAGAGCCTGAGACTCAAAGAAAAACACGGGTTTCGGGTAGCAGCAATTTCCATGGGTCCCACCAGTGCCGGGGAAACCCTGAGAAATGCCCTGGCTATGGGGGTAGACGAGGTGGTACTTCTGAGTGACCCTGTTTTTAGCGGGTCTGATACCCTGGCTACTACTAAGGTTTTGGCTGAGGCTATCAAGCGACTTGCTGAGAAGGAAGAGGTGGCCATAGTGATTTGTGGCAAGCAGACCATTGATGGAGCCACGGCTCAGGTGGGGCCTGGCATTGCCACCCGTCTGAAATACTCCCAGCTCACCCTGGTTGACCAGATTCAGAATGTGGATGACCAGGCCGGGAAAGTCAGAGTTCGACGTATGTTGGAAGGACGATATGAGATAGTAGAAGCAACACTGCCGGCCCTGATTACAGTGGTGCCGCAGATTAACACTCCTCGAGAGCCTACGGTGCGTATGCAGATGATGGCTGAAGATGCCGAGGTGACATTGTGGGACAATGAGGTGATGAAGCTGCCTAAGGAAAGTATCGGCGTAAAGGGTTCTCCAACCCGGGTACGCAAAATCTTTTCGCAGATAATGCCTGAGAGTGAGATATTGGGCGATGGCATCTATGATCCTGAGGGAGCAGCCCATTTGCTGATAGATACCCTGACCGAGGAAGATATCCTCTCCCTGTAATGGGTGTGAGGCAGAGCTGGAAAAAGGGGGAGCCGATTATGGCAGAAGAAGATTACAAAGGCGTATGGGTATTCGTGGAACAGACCGATGGCGAACCGGCTACGGTTTCCTGGGAACTGCTCAGTGTTGGCGCTGACCTTGCCAGGAAGCTGGATGTGGAGCTGTGCACTATGGTCATTGGTGATAATGTAGAACATCTATGCCAGGAGTCATTTGTCTATGGGGCCTCTAAAGTCTACCTGATAGATGCTCCGGTGTTTCATGATTACCGCACCGAGCCCTATTACAGGGCTGTTCGCTACCTGATAGACAAGTACAAACCGGAAGTTGTGTTATTGGGTTCCACCAGTCTGGGAAGGGATTTGACCGGCCCCGTGGCTACAGAACTCAATACTGGTCTGACAGAGGGTTGCACCGAACTGGACATCGATGAAAACAGGCTCCTGCTCCAGACGCGTCCAGCCTACAGTGGCAACATTATGGCTACCATCGTAAACGAACGCGCCAGACCACAGATATCCACAGTGCGCCCGCGCGCGATGGAGGTGCCGGAGAAAGATACCTCCCGCACGGGTGAGATTGTGCGTGAGTCTATGGACATTAGCGAAGAGGATATCGGTGTCAAGGTTTTAGAGGTAATCGATAGCAGCAAAGGCGAAGCCGGTGCCATAGACATAACCGCAGCAGACATAATTGTCTGTGCCGGACGTGGCATACAGTCCAGTGAGAATTTCCAGATGATACAGGAACTGGCTGACGAACTGGGTGGCGCGGTGGCTTGCTCGCGTGCTGCGGTAGAAGATGGTCTGACACCTGTGGAGAGCTGGGTTGGCCAGAGTGGCACGACGGTCAGACCCAGGATTTACATTGCCTGCGGTGTCAGCGGTGCTATCCAGCACACGGCGGGTATGCGGGATTCCGATGTGATTATTGCAATCAACTATGATAAGCAGGCACCAATTTTTGAAGTGGCCACTTTTGGTATTGAGGGCGATGTCCTCCAGGTGGTTCCAGCCATCACCAGGTATGTCAGAGAGTTGCGTGCCCGGAAGTAAGTCAGTGTAGAGATACACAAACGGGAGGAAGCTCGTGTCACCCAAGACCCTGATATTTGTCGGTATCTTTGTCATAGCCGTAGTATTTTTTGGCTGGAGTCTATTCCAGCGCTTTCGGTGGGTAACACTGGGAACTGCCGATAATCGTTTCAACAATATTGGTAAGCGTACCTGGAATATGCTGTTCTACCCTCTTGCTCAGCGATGTACAGTTGCCCGGC
>DAOUVG010000033.1 GCA_030667735.1 Dehalococcoidales bacterium | reverse complement strand
GGAACCCACTTCCTTGGCGACGGTGTGGGTGAAGCCGATGATACCCGCCTTCGCCGAGGCGTAGTTGGCCTGTCCGGCATTTCCGATGAGACCGACGATGCTGGCCATGCTGACGATTCTCCCCCAGCGCTGCTTCATCATGGGCCTCAGTACCGCCCGGGTGCACAGGAATACGCTCTACAGATTCACGCTGAGCACCTGGTCCCAGTCGTCATCCGACATCCGCATTATAAGCTGGTCCCTGGTTATACCGGCGTTGTTCACCAGGATATCGACTTTTCCGTAGTTGCCGGTGACAGTCTCGACCATACGGGCGACTTCACTTGAATCACTGACATCGGCGGGAACCACCAGGCTCTGCTGTCCCATTTTCCTGATTTCTCCGGCCACGGCTTCGGCCGGTCCCATATCACCGACGTCGTTAATGACGACGGTGGCACCGACTTCAGCCAATTTCAGGGCGATAGCTGCCCCGATGCCGCGGCCGCTACCGGTGACGATGGCTACTTTGTTTGATAGGTCCATTACACTGCTCCCACACCTGATTCCGCGTCTCCGGTCGGCCAATACTTGCAGTAACCGGAAGAAACATATCAATAGTATAGTACATTGCGACTTCGGATTCACCCGCTGGTTGATAATCAGCACTCAGTTGCAGGAATACCAGTTAGTATGTTTCGCGGGGTTAGACCCTTCGGCTTCGGTCGGTTCTATGTGTACTTAGTGAGCATTGACAGGCTCCGAGTTCAGGCGGTACCATTGTGAGACCTGTGGATGAGTTGTAAGAGCGCGCAGAGTTGGAGTGAGGATATGAAGAGACTGACCATGGACCAGTGGGAGAAGAAGTATATTGCCGGTACGGTTGAGAGGTTTGACCAGAAGTATCAGATGTTCAACAGACCGGTCTGGGACCCGGAGATAAAAGAGCTGCTGGAGGACTGGTCATTCGATGGCGAAGCCAGGGAGAGACCGGGCTATACTCTGCTCGAACGCGCATTGAAACGGGCGAGCTCACGTATCACACAGCTTGCGGTGTTCAATATGTACAAACCCAACCCCAGTCCGGTGACAAAGGCAATAATGGCGGCGATGGCAGGTACATCGCGCCGCCAATCCATGCCGGAGAGACCCCGTGAGAGGATGAAGATTGATGTCAGTGACCCGGAGGTACTGACGCGCAACGTGAAGAAAGCGGCCCGGTACTTTGGAGCCGACCTGGTGGGTGTTTGCCGGCTGGACCGGCGGTTCGTGTATTCACACACCTACGGAGGGAACATATTTGAGGATGCGCGCGAATCTGAAATGGGCGCAGATGTTTCCCAACTGCAGGAAATACCCGATGAGTTTCAGTACGCCATAGTCATGGGATTCGCGATGGATTACGACCTCATGAAGTACTTCCCGACCTATGTTTCCGAAACCACCACGGCAATGGGTTACAGCAGGATGACCATTGCCAATGCCCACCTGTCCGCCTTCATTCGGGGACTGGGGTTCGAGACCATTGACTGTAGCATCAATGATGTTGCTCTTTCGGTCCCGCTGGCAATGCAGGCAGGGCTTGGTGACATCGGCCGGAACGGGATTCTAATTACACCACAGTTCGGGCCTCGCCTGAGATTGAGCAAGGTGTTTACCGACCTGCCGCTGATTGCCGACACCCCCGTCGATTTCGGGGTTACTGAATTCTGTAAAGCCTGTATGAAGTGCGCCGAGATATGTCCATCACAGGCGATTTCCACCGGGGAGAGGACCTCCGAGCCAAACAACGTGTCCAACGTGACTGGTGAAATGAAGTGGTCGATTGACCCTGTAAAATGCCGTATGCACTGGGGGCGTACGGATAAGTCATGCACCATTTGCATTGCCTGCTGCCCCTACAATAAGCCGGATACCCTGTTCCATCGGGCGGTCCTGCGTCTTACCGACTACGCCAGATGGGCGGATTCTCTCTGTGTCCGGGTGGACAACCTGCTTGGCTACGGCAGACCGGCCCGGGCAGCGGACTTCTGGGAGGAGTGGCAGCCCCGGCGGCACTAGGGAAAGCGTCAGGACTATTGAGGGAAAGAGGCGTCTGTCAGGACTGCTCTGCGAGGGTCTGGACGGCTTCGGCGTCCCCGATGTTCAGCGTCTCCACGCTTCGGTCTATACGCCTCATCAGGCCGGTAAGCACCTTCCCGGGCCCGATTTCGATGATGCTGGTAACGCCGTTCTCAATCATGTACTGGATGGAACCCTGCCACTGAACGCTGTTGCATAGCTGTTCCAGGAGCTCTGACTTGACTGCCTCTGCAGTGGTCATCGGGCGGGCGGAAGTATTGGCGATTATGGGTACAGCGGGCTCACGGAAGGTCAGGGTGGGAATAATCTCGGCCATTCCGTCTACGGCGGGCTGCATCAGGGGGGTATGGAAAGCGCCACTCACCTGAAGGGGGATAGCGCGGGATGCACCTTTTTCTCCGGCCAGCTCTACCGCTCTGGTAATATTGTCAGTGGCCCCGCTGATTACCAGTTGTCCGGGACAGTTGATATTGGCTAACCGGGTGTCTGTTTCCTGGCATATTTCGGATAACACCGCTTCATCCAGACCTAAGATTGCCGCCATCGTGCCGGGTCGTTCCAGCCCGGCCTGGTACATCAGACGGCCCCTTTCACGGGCGAGGTAAACGGTGTCGGCGAAGTCAAGCACATCGGCCGCAGCCAGCGCGGTGTACTCCCCGAGGCTGTGACCGGCCACGAAGGCGGGTGGCGGTAGACCCTTGCCTGTTTCCTGGGCTGCCTTCAGACAGGCAAAGCTAACCGTGACCAGTGCCGGTTGCGCGTTGACCGTCTTGCGGAGCTCGTCCTCCGGTCCTTCGAAGCAAAGCCCGGAGAGAGAGAACCCCAGCCTTTCATCGGCCTGTTCAAAAACCGTCCTCGCTACGGGATAGCTCTCGTACAGGTCGCGACCCATACCGACGGACTGGGAACCCTGTCCCGGAAAGACATAAGCCACTCTCTTTGTACTGACCATTATTAACCACCTGTCTGCAGGCTTCTGAGACGAGCTATCACTGCCTCGGCTTCAGCCAACATCTCTTCTATGATTACTTTTACCGGTTTTATTTCATGTATCATGCCGGCAATCTGCCCGGCCAGCAGCGAACCATCGTCGACATCGCCGTCAATCAGACCAAGGTGCATTCTGCCCTCGCCGAACATACTCAGTTCCTCGGACGAGACCCCGGACTCTTCCAGTGCCAGGAACTGCTCGGTGAGGTTGTTCTTCAGACTACGGAGAGGCAGGCTGGTAGTGCGGCCGGTGATGACCGTCGACCGGTCGTGGGATTCCAGGACCTTCTGTTTATAGCTGGGATGGGCGATGGACTCCTCGCTACAGGCGAAGCGCGTCCCGATTTGTACACCCTGGGCACCTAGTGCCAGGGCTGCCGCCAGACCACGTCCATCGGCAATACCGCCGGCGGCAATCACCGGTATGCTGACACTATCGACCACCTGGGGCACGAGGGCCATGGTCGTCGTCTCCCCGATGTGCCCTCCCGATTCCATGCCCTCAGCAACAATGGCGTCGACACCGGCTTCCTCTAATCGCTGTGCCGGCCTGACGCCGGCCACGACCGGCATCACCTTCATCCCCATTTCTCTGAGAGCGGGCACAAATGCCGTGGGGTCGCCGACGCCGGTGGTGACCACGGATACCTTCTCTTCGATGATTATGGCGATAATCTCGTCAGTATACGGCGATGTCAGCGGGAGGTTGATGCCAAAGGGCCTGTCGGTGAGTTCCCGGGTGAGGTGTATCTGCTGTCTGACCCAGTCAGGTTGGTAGTAGCCGGCACCGATAATGCCCAGTCCTCCGGCATTGGAAACCGCCGAGACAAGCTCGGCGGTACCGAGGTGAGCCATCCCTCCCTGGATGATGGGATGCTCTATGCCGAAAAAGTCACAGATTGTGGTCTTGAGCACGGCCTGGCCTTCTCTAGCTGGTCTTTGATTTCGGGCTCTTGATTTCGACGACTTCCCGTCCTGCATAGCTGCCGCACGTGGGACAGACATGGTGTGGCAGTTTCGGGCTGTGGCACTGTGGGCAGCTTACCAGAGCTGGGGCGGATAGCTGGTCATGGCTGCGCCTTCTTCCCCTACGTGCCTTGGTAATCTTTCTCTTTGGAAGGGCTCCCATAGTCTACTCGCTTTCTTTCCCCTGACTATGCCCCTCGGGCATAGTCAGACATCGTTGGGCATTTTCAGACGTTGTTGTCGGCCACGGCCAGTTTGTGTAGTCCGCTCCAGCGGGGGTCGATTTCCTGCTGTGGACAGTCACACGGTTCCAGGTTGAGGTTGTGACCGCACGTGGGGCATAGACCGGCGCAATTCTCCTGGCACAGCGGCTTCATCGGGATAGCCAGTACTGCGTACTGGCGTATTGCCTCGGTAAGGTCAAGGATATGGTGTTCATCGATGGTAAAGCACCCGGCCCGATCCGGCAGGGACAGTGGTGCTCCGGTGAGCACATCCGTTGTGGGATAGTACTCCTCTTCAACATCCAGGGTTAGTGCCAGGGGGCACGAGCGCAGGCAGCGGCTGCAGGTGACCGCAATCTCTGTACGCGGGGTACCACGAGCCAAGATTCCCCGGTCGGTGCGGACCAGATTAAATCTACCCTCGACGTGACTTTCCTGGTTAGCAATATCAATCGTTTCGTCTACATCGTAGCTTCGTGTTGACCCGATGGCTTCCTTGAGCTGCTGGGAAACGTTTATCTGCATCTGCCCTGGCCGCTCCTCCCGGGAACGTGTGGGATACTTCCTCTGGTGGGTCTGCAGACCTGCCGCATGGTATCCGGCAGTAGTTGTGTGACCAAACTTAATTATAGGCTGTGGGGCTTGTCTGCGTCAACCGTTGCAGATGACCGGAGGCATCTCTTCGTACTGACGGAGAGAAAGTGAGTAGGGCATTGGTCGCAGGTTTGTCATTGTCTGAGGTTAATCCTTGATGTATTATGGGTACAGAACCGGAGGAACATGGTAATTTCAGGTAACCATAAATGAGCATGCCGTACACGGTCGGTCCAATCAGGCCTCCTTCGGAGGCGTACTCGCTGCTGGTAAGGGTCACGGAGAACTGCCCCTGGAACCGGTGCGAGTTCTGCTCTGTCTTCAAGGGTCAGAAGTTCCGGATACGTCCCATCGAGGAGGTTAAGGAGGGAATCCTGGCTGCCCGGAGGCTGGTAGAGGACACGTACCGGTGGTCGGAGCGCGGTGGTTATACCGTTGGCCAGGTTGCCCAACTCAACGGTATCCTCTGGCTCCAGAATGACGGTGTCAGGAACGCGTTCCTCCAGGACTCGGACAGCATGATAATGAAGACTGAACCTCTTGCCGAGATACTGGAGTTTCTCTGCGGGGCGTTTCCAACGCTGGAAAAGGTGTGTACCTACGCCCGGTCAAAGACCATTTACCGGAAAAAACCCGAAGAGTTGAGACGGTTGCGAGATGCAGGGCTTTCCCGACTCCATATTGGCCTGGAGACCGGTGATGATGACCTCCTGGCCTACATCCAGAAGGGCGTCACCGCTGCTGAGCAGATACAGGCCGGCAGGAAGGCGGTCGAGGCTGGTTTTGAGGTCTCGGAGTACGTCATGCCGGGGTTGGGAGGCAGAGAGCGCTGGGAGCAGCATGCCCTGAACTCGGCCCGGGTGTTGAATGAGGTCAACCCCCGGTTCATCAGGCTGCGTACTTTTCATCCTGCTCCGGGGACACCGATACACGAGAAGGCCCGACGCGAAGAATACCACGTCCAGTCTATCGAAGGTGTTCTGAAGGAGATACGGACGTTTGTGGAGGCCCTTGATGTGACCTCCGAGCTGATTACCAGCGATTTCGCCTGGAATTTCTACCTGGGGGAAGTCGACGGTAAACTCCCCGGGGAGAAGGAAATGGTACTGGCGGAGATTGACCGGGCGCTGGCCTACTGGCAGGCGGAGGGGGAGCCCAGGCGAAACCCGTTCATGGGGAGCCTGAATCTGGAGCTAAATTAAGGCTGTATTGTGATGAATGAGCCCGTTGAGATAACCGTCTATTCGGACTACATCTGACCCTGGTGCTATGTCGCGGCAGTTCGGCTGCAGAGAGTCAAAGAGCGGTACGGCGACAGCATCAACATCACCTGGAAGAGCTTTCCCCTGCTGATTGAGAATATGCCGGGGAGGCTGATTTCGCCACACAGTACCGAGGCTCGCGAGCGCGCCAACAACGAAGAAGAGGTCTTCCGGCCGTGGGATGAAAGTCAACCCTATCCTTCCTCCAGCATGCCGGCCCAGATAGCGGGCAAGTGTGCCTTGCTTCAGGGCAAAGAGTCGTTCGGGCGTTTCCACGGGTCTGTCTTCAAAGCATTCTTCCGGGACTGCCGTGATATCAGTGATGGGGAAGTCCTGACCAGCCTGGCTGCAGATGCCGGACTTGATGTTGAGCGGTTTCGGGCCGATTACAGTAGCGGCTCACAGGAGAACGATGTCCTGGCCGAGTACGAAGAAGGACGGAGAGAGTACGAGGGTTGGGGGGTTCCCCTGGCGACAATCGGCGGTCGGTTCCCACTCGCCGGGGCGGTTCCCATTGAGATGTACCGTCGGGCGATAGACCTCTGCCTGGCGGCGCAGTGAGTCTGAGCCTCCGGACCGCTTCGTCTGGAGAAGTACGATATTTCGGGCGCTCTGGAGTAGCCCGGACTCTTAAAGACTGCCATTGAGGCAGTATTCTCCTCCTCAATCAGGCAGGTCAGCACGAAGCGTGCCCAGGTTAAGCGTAGATTCTGGTATTTGTGGTAGAAAAGCCGCCTGAAGGTATTGACAGACAAGGGATAAATAGTTTATCATGCAGACCTAATAAGGAAAGGAGGTCGGGTTGATGGAAGCATACTGTGTGAAATGTCGTGCCAAGCGTGAAATGAAAGACGCCAAGCCCATTACCATGAAGAACGGCAAGCCAGCAACTCAAGGTGTATGCCCAACTTGCGGAACCAAGATGTTCCGAATAGGCAAGAGTTAGATACTACCGGGAGTTTAAAGATAGATAATTGGAAGCGGGTAACTGTGACTAACAGTACCCGCTTCCTTGATGTTGAGCGGAAGGACTGCTTTTTTAGACCGTTACCCCGACCTACGGTGATTGCTCTTCCTTGGGCACCAGAGCACCGGTTGGGCAGACTGTTATGCACTCGGCACAGTGGTCGCAGTCTGAAGTGTCCATCGGTTCATCGGCAAAGGTGGTGACCCGCCGCTCGAAGCCCCGGTGGGCAAAGCCGAATACACCGGTACCGGAGTGCTCACGGCACACCCGTACGCACCGTCCGCACAGCACGCATTTGTTGGCGTCATAGACGAACAATGGGTGGCTTGTGTCGATGGGAAGGTCGCGTTCCAGTTTTCTGAGGTGCTTTGATTTTAGTTTCACGTGGAGATGCCGGGCTATCTTCTGCAGTTCGCAGGAACCGTTCCTGGGGCAATGAGCGCAATCCAGAGCGTGAGACGCCATGAGAAGCTCAAAGCCCTGCCGGGCCAGACTGAGGGCGCTCTCTCCCCTGGTATTGACTGTCATGCCTTCAGTGATCGTCTCGGTGCACGCTGTGACCGGTCTGTCCCTGCCCGCTACCTCAACAAAGCACAACCGACAGGCAGCCATCGGCTCGTGATTGTCCCTCATAGCGCACAGGTTGGGGATATAGAACCCGTTATCGAGGGCAACCCAGAGAAGGATTTCACCCTCGTTGGCGGTTATCTTCCGGCCGTCAATTATCAGAGATACTGTCTTCATGTGTCTACTTTACCGCGGCGGGTACTTCGCTGGGCGGCGATAATTTCACTATGGCATTGTACTGCGGCGGGCAGGCGACCCGGCAGGTATCACACTTCACGCACTTGTCCTGGTCGATGACCTTAATCCTCTTCGGATTGGGGAATATTGCTTCCACGGTACAGGTGCCCACGCAGGCGTCGCAGGAACGCTCGCACTTATCCGGCAGGATGTAGTAGGCAATGAGGTCGCGACACATCAACGCAGGGCAGCGCCCCTCCCTGATATGAGCCCGGTACTCGTCCTCGAAATAACGCAGCGTGGTCAGCACCGGATTGGGTGCCGTCTTCCCCAGACCACAGAGAGAGCCGGCTCTTATGGCCTCAGCCAGCATCATCAACGTATCAATATCTTCCTCCTTGCCCTGTCCCCGAGTGATGTCGTCGAGGATAGCCAGCATCTGTCTGGTCCCGAGACGGCAGAAGGTGCATTTGCCGCATGACTCCCGCTGGGTGAATTCGAGGAAATAGCGCGCAATCTCCACCATGCAGTCGTCCTCATCGAGGACTACCATCCCTCCGGAGCCCATCATGGCACCGGCTTCGGTCAACGAATCGAAGTCAATAGGAAGGTCCAGCGCCGATTCCGGCAGACAACCACCGGAGGGTCCGCCAATCTGTACCGCCTTGAACTGCTTTCCGCCGGGGATGCCGCTGCCGACGTCGAAGATGACCTGTCGCAGTGTGGTGCCCATGGGGACCTCCACGAGCCCGGTGTTGACTACCTTACCGGCCAGGGCGAAGACGGCAGTACCCTTGCTCTTTTCCGTGCCGATGCCGTTAAACCACAGTGCCCCGTTCTCAATAATGGACGGTACCGCGACCAGGGTTTTTACGTTGTTGATAACGGTGGGCTTTCCGTTGAGGCCGCTGGTTGCCGGGTAGGGCGGACGGTAGCGGGGTATTCCTGCTTTGCCTTCCAGTGAGGCAATAAGCGCCGTCTCCTCGCCACAGACAAAGGCGCCGGAACCCTGAAACAGGCGGATATCGAAGCTGAAATCGCTCCCCAGAATGTGCCTGCCGAGGAGACCAGCTTTGCGAGCCTGGCGGAGGGCAATCCGCACCCGCTCTACCGCCAGCGGGTACTCGGCGCGGACGTAAATGTAACCGTGGCGTGCTCCGATAGCATAGGCGGCGATAACCATCCCCTCAATCACAGAGTGAGGGTCGCTTTCCAGGATTGACCGGTCCATGAAAGCCCCCGGGTCGCCCTCATCGGCGTTACAGACCACGTACCGGGGTTTTCCAGGCGCCTGACGGCATATCTCCCATTTCATTCCGGTGGCGAAACCAGCCCCACCCCTGCCCCTCAGCCCCGATAATTTCACTTCGTCGATGATATCCTCGGGAGACATCCGGAGCGCCTTGCCCAGTGCTGAGTAGCCGCCGTTGGCAAGATAGTGGTCAATATCGGTGGGGTCAATGTGTCCACAGTTCCTCAGTACCACCTTCTTCTCGTAGCTGGCACGGGGGAAATCGGCAAAACTGGGGATAAGGTCGTTCTCTTCCATCGCACCGAGGACGAATTCCAGGCAGACGTTATCGCCCGTAAGGAATTCTTTGACCAGCCTCTCGGCAATAACGGGGTTGACGTAGCCGTAGCAGATTGCCGGGTACCCCGGCTTGTGAATCACCACCAGCGGCTCGGCGTAGCAGTGGCCCATGCAGCCGACCTCAATAACGGGGCAGTCCAACCCCTGCCTTTTCAGCTCCGCCCTGAGTGTATGGACAATTTCAAGGGCACCGGCAGCACGACCGCAGGTTGCCGTACCGACCAGTATTACCGGTTTGTCGGAGTTAAACAGCTCTCTCCAGCGGGATTCGGCACGTGCCTTTATTTCCCGGAAAGAAGAGGCGATATCGGATGATATGATTTCCTTCACTGGTCTTTCTGTTCCTCGGATTCTCTCTCAAGCTTGAACTTGAGCAGTATCCCATCTACCTTTGTAGGC
>DAOUVG010000198.1 GCA_030667735.1 Dehalococcoidales bacterium | reverse complement strand
CCACCCCAGGTCATCCCTTAATACCTGCAGCAGGTGGACGACCTCCACCTGCCCGTCGTAATCGATCTCCTCGTCCATAAAGAGGTTGAGCGTATCCTGACTCTCCGGGTTGTTCTTCATCAACAGGTCAGCCCGCTTCAGGGTGTTATAGCAGAACGAGCACAGGGTAACTACTCGATTGCTCCCCTGTTCCTGGACACGTATCAGATTGCGAACGGGCGCCAAGTGGTGCACGAGGTCGTCATCCGCAAGGGAGTAAACAGTGCCGCAGCAATTCCAGCGGGGTAGCTCAACTAAATTGACACCCAGGACCGACATGGCAGCGATGGCTGAGTCTTCGAAGTTCCGTGCCCTGGTTTTGAGCGTACACCCCGGGTAATAACTCAGTTCCATCTTAATCCTAGCCGGTAAACTTCCTGAAACCACTGACGAGGGCTATCTGGGGCAATTCGGCGATAGTCTCCTGACCCATCTGTGAGGGAGAAACGAAGTCGACATTTTTGCGCAGCGATAGAAGTCTGAGGGCCTCCATCACACGGGCGATATCGACTCCCTTGGGACAGCGCACTGTGCAGGCCAGGCAGGAAGCGCACAGCCAGATTGTCTTGCATCCGGCAATATCCTCATCCAGGCCCAACTGGACCAGACGCATTACCTGGTTCGGCAGCAAATCCATGGCGAAAGACATGGGGCAACCGGCAGAGCACTTGCCGCACTGGTAGCAGAGGTTAAGGTCCTGCCCGCTGAGTTCAGAGACCCTGGCACAGAATTCGCTTCGTAGTCTTGCCCGTGATAGCTTGACCCTCACCTCACCCTCCCTTCACCCTGGAGGTAAACAGGTACGGGCACAACTTGTCGTACGGTGCCGATACCTCACTTCCAGAATAGCATATCCGAAAGCCTCTCGTATGCGATGCACATCCGTTTAGATGGAATACGCAGCACAGTATATAGTGATTCAAAAAGAAGACTGGTGAATAGTCTTCGTATTTCTGTCAGGATTTCACATTTAGTATCGTTTTACGACTTTTCCGTAGTTCAGAATCTGGTCATAGCATCGGTACACGGCCATCAGCGGTTTCTTGATAGCAATCCGATGCCAGGGGTCGATTGTGGAGGTGGAATTGTACTGTGCAAAGCCGGGCCCCTGCCATGCTTCTTTGGTGGTACCACCGGGCGGGACCTCAATCAATTCCATAAGGGAAGGTTCCTGTCCTTCTTCGGGACTTGGAATTACACGTAGTGACATCCCCGGTACCGGTTCGGCCTGGACAACCTCTAACGGTGTCTCCGGTCTGATGACACCGGTACAGATGCGGTTCCCCCGCGGCCGCTCCATGGTTCCCGTAATCAGGTCGCCTTCTTTTTCCAGGGTGATGTGTGCCAGTTTCTTGGGATATCCCCAGATTTCCCGGCCCGCTGCCAGCGGTATATCGGTGTTGAGCACAATTTGTGTAATGTAGGACCGCGGTTTTCCCTGCCACAGGCAACCGATGCTGAGAATCGCTTCATCGTATGGGCCCAGTGTGCTGAAGGGGTACTTGATGAATATCAGAGTTGCTGTTGGAGGTGAGTTGATTTCCAGTCCCTCCGGTAGTACATCGAGCACTGCGTCTTCGTCAGTCTCGTAGGTAAAGGAGATAGCCTCCACATCCTTGTAGTAGATGGGCGGCTTGCTATACAGGGGTGCATCAACAGGCATACTGAAGCCGATATTCTTCTTGTTCAATCGTCCCGATTTCGGCATTGGACTTCCTCCTGTGCTCTATACTGAATCCCTGCTCATATTGGTCAGGGGTTGCGGTTATTCTAGCCTCTATTCCGGCGACCTGTCAAAGCATATTCCTAGAGCAGGTCAGAGTACGGCAGGGCAAATACCGGCACCAGGCGTTCCTTGGGTGCCCTTGGCCGGAGGTTCCGGAAGAACTCCCGCATGTTGTCGTCCACCGGCTCGTATCCCGTCAGTCGCATTGCCCCTTTCCAGACGTCGATGACCTCGTTCGGACTCCCGCCGATAGGCCGCCAACTGGAGACAATGGGGAGGTTGGCCGGGGGTTGTGAGAGTCCGGCAACAAAGTCGTCCCACTGGTTGGGGGCGACTTCCAGTATTGCCATGCTGTACGCCCTCACCGGCGTCTCCTGGCTTTCGGCAGCGGCCTTGTGCAGGACCTCCGGCCAGATGGGAGCCAGTGGTTCGAGTAGGCGCGAACGCCGCTCGGGAGCGAACTCTTCAAGTCGCGCTGCATACTCTCCCCACGCCGGGTCCTCACTGGCCTTTCTTCGGAAGGTCTTCAGCGCCTCCATGTCATCGAATTCCAGCACCTGTTTGACCTGGCAGAACCACTCCAGGTCGTTATACCAGGCAATGACCATCCGGCATCCGAGACGCTTACAGACCGGTACGAACTTCTCCCGGGCGAAGGTAACGAAGTTGTCCAGTGTCTCCGGACTGGCCGGTAGCAGGTTTAGTGTTTCCTCAAGGTATATCATCGTTACACTCCGTCTCGATTATTTCTTCAACTCTCTTTCAGGCCAAGCAGTCTGGCCGCATTCAGACCGAACCACTTCTCCTTGACATTATCTTTCAGAGACAGGGCGCGCAATTCATCAACACACCGCTGGTGCGGCAGCATGTTATCCGTAGCAAAGAGGACCTGGTTCTGGAGCAGAGAGTTGCCGTATTGCATCAGCGGTTCCCAACCGGAACCCGGTATGCCGAAGTACTTCGGTGATACTCCACCGAGTTCAATGTAGACATTGGAGTGTTTCCAGGCTACCGCCATCATCTCCAGTACCCAGGGCCAGCCACCGTGGTTAGCTACCAGCTTCAACTCGGGGAAGTCGCAAGCAATTTTATCAAGATGGTTGACGTGCGAGTAATCAAGGGCGCGGTCGACATTGAAGCTGATGGACGAGTGAATAGTGACAATCAAGCCCAGTTCCTGGCACCTGGCGTATACCGGCCAGAACCGGCTGTCCGTACTGCTCACTCTCACCGCCCAGGACTGGATATTGACGCCCCGGAAACCATGTTCTTCCACGCCTCTTTCCACCACCCTGACCATATCCTCGTCCATCAGAGGGTTGAGACACATGAAGGCCACCGGGAACCTGTCCGGGTGGCCCCGGGCCATTCTGGCTGCGGCTTCATTTAGCACATGGTAATCACCGCTGCCGCCGTACTCTGCCTGTACCACGGCCTGGCCGACCCCTGCCGAGTCCATACTGCCGATAATCCCCTCAACCGATGTCTTCCACTCCTCCCGCATCAGGTCCCGATAGACACGGTCATAGCCGCGACCGGTGCTTTCCTCTCGACGCCGGGCTGCGTCGTCTCGACTTACCCTCTCCCCCCACTCACGATAGGGTACAGTGACGCGGAAATCGATAATCATTGCTAGCTCCTTTTCTTGTCCCTCAGCCGCTGCATGGCGGCTTTGCCGTATTCACTCTGGGATGGGCTGAGGGCATTCAATTGAGAATCCCTGGTCTCCATCTCCAGCGTCTCCTCGATAGTCATACTCAGCGCGCGGTTAACGGCCTGCTTGGTCAGCATCAGTGATAACCCCGAGTTCTCGTTTATCTTCAGTGCCATCTCCATGGCGGCCTTGTCCAGTTCCTCGAGCGGCACCACCTTGTTGGCCAGGCCGTATTCGTATGCTTCCCTGGCATCCATGAACTCGTTGGTGAAGTAGAGTTCCTTGGCCCTAGCAAGGCCGATGTAGTGCGTCAGCAACTTCGTACCGGCATTGGTCACCGTCTGGCCAACGTTCGTTTCCGTAGCGCCGAACTTTGTACCTTCGGCCACGATTCTCAGGTCGGCACCCTCTGACCATTCCATGCCGGCGCCGATGGCGTACCCGTGGACGGCAGCAATTACAATCTTGGGCATTCTCAGGATGACACGT
>DAOUVG010000299.1 GCA_030667735.1 Dehalococcoidales bacterium | reverse complement strand
TGACCACTTTCCGCACACCGAGCGGAAACTCCAACGGCCTTACACTGGACAGGAGTGGACGGCTCATCGCCTGTGAGCACAGCGCCCGGCGTGTTACCCGCACCGAGTCTGACGGCACCATCATCGTCCTCGCCGAACGCTATCAGGGCAAGCGCCTCAACAGCCCCAATGATGTGGTTGTCAGGTCTGACGGCAGTATCTTCTTTACAGACCCGCCATACGGACTCACCGGGCTGACTGCATGGAAGGAACTCCTTTTCAACGGAGTCTATCGGCTGGCACCGGACGGCGAGCTTGTGCTTCTGGCCGATGACTTCGACCGTCCCAACGGTCTTGCTTTTTCTCCCGACGAGCAAGTAATCTATGTCGCCGACACTTCACGCGGTCATATCCGGTCATTTGACGTCGGTCCGGACGGTAGTATCAGCAACGGAAGGGTGTTTATCGAGATGCAGGCACCTGAACCGGGAGCGCCGGATGGCATGAAGATAGACCGTGAGGGAAACGTCTACTGCACCGGGCCCGGCGGGTTCTGGATTATCAGCCCCGAAGGGAAGTGCCTGGCAATAGTCAGACCGCCGGAACTGCCAGCCAATCTGGCCTGGGGAGACGCCGACATGAAGAGCCTTTACCTGACTGCCCGCACCGGCCTCTACCGCATCCGGCTTAGTATTGCCGGTACTGCCCTCTTTTAGAGCAGTATCCTATCGGCAGTAGCTCCACAGAGTACAGGGTTACGGACCCTGGAAGAAGTCGCGTATCATATCGAATTCGCCGGGCAGGAAACCGAGTACAAGCGGGAACTTGTCCAGCAGTATTGCTGCCAGGAAAGAATCTATCACCAGGCTGCTGCCGAAGAACTTCACGATGGTGGCCAGCAGGGCACCCATGAATATCACCCCCATCAGGAAACCGAACACCGCCCCACCGAGGTGGTCAACCCAGCCTAGCATGGTTACCTTGGCAGTGAACTTCAGCAGAGTAGCCACTACAGTGGCGATTATCATCACCACAAGCAGTATGATAATGAAACCGGTGACATTGGCAATGTCCGTATTGGTAATGAATGTCAGCCTGTCGCCCAGCACCTGGTAGTAGTTGCTGGCCAGCACTACGCCTACTATCAGACCGGCCATAGATATAGCCGCCTTGATTAAGCCCTGTTTAAGACCGGTAAAGATGGGGACAATTAAAGTTACGGCAATCACAATATCAAGCCAGTTCATGCCACGTCTCTCCTTTTATCTCAGTTTATCCGGAGGCGCATTTAATAAATTGTATCACAGCGTATCGCCTTGGTAAACTGTTGTGCAACCCTGCATTTGCGCTATCACCACATACATACACAGACAGGAGAATACGCTATCAGCACCCATAAATTAACCTTCCTGCTTTTTAAAAGGCAAGGAGGTGGAGATAGAAGATGGCATCATTATACTCCAGGCCGCCGGTCAGCCCACGGGGCGGCTCGTTCGAAAGCAGCGGCGGCCTTCAGCACGCCGGCGTCGTCAAATCGCCGTCCCACTATCTGGAGCCCAATCGGTAAACCTTCGTCCGTCCAGCCGCAGGGAACGGAGGCAGCCGGCTGCCCGGTGAAGTTGAACGGATGGGTGAAAGGTGTCCAGTCTATTGTCGGGGTACCCTTGACCTCGCCAATCTCGGCCACCTCGAACTTGTCGACCTCGAACGCAGGCACGGCGGTTGCTGGCGTCAGGAGCAGGTCGTACTTCTCAAAGGCCGGCTTGATTGCCCGCCAGAACTCTTCCCTGGCAGTGGCCGCCCGGGCGTAGTCGATGGCCAGTACATCCTTGCCGCGCTCAATCATAGCCACCAGATTCGGGTTCATTTGCTCCCGCCACTCGTCCAGCATGTCCGCGTACTTACTTGCGTAAGTGACCGCCCATATCACAGCAAAAGCCATACCCGTAGGACTAATATCCAGTGTCGCCAACTCGACATCAGCGCCCAGAGACTCGAAGACATCCACAGCTGCGGTCAGCCCCGCCACTACCTCAGGGTCAACGGCGGCATACCCCAGGTCAGGTGTCCAGCCTATCTTCATTCCCTTCAAGTCCTTATCAGCCAGGGGCAGGTAGCGCAGTCCCGTCTCCGGCAGGGAACGCCGGTCTCTATCGTCCCTGCCGGCTATAACCTCCATCATCAGCGCCGCATCGGCTACTGTTCGTGTGATGGGGCCGGAGTGGGATAGAGTCTGCCAGTCGGGGAAGCCCGGGCCCCTGGGCACGCGACCATACGATGGTTTCAGGCCGAAGACCCCGCAGAAACTACTCGGTATGCGTATCGAACCGCCACCGTCACTACCGGTTGCCAAGGGTCCCATACCCGCGGCCACGGCGGCAGCGGCACCACCACTGGAACCCCCGGCGTGACGCTCCAGGTTCCAGGGATTACGTGTCGGTCCGAACAACAAGTTATCGGTCACGCCCATAAAGCCGAACTCCGGGGTGTTGGTTTTCCCCAGCATGATTGCCCCGGCCGCCTGCAAGCGCTCAACAACGATATCGTCGTCCTCCGGCACCAGGTTTTCGTAGACTTTAGAGCCAAACGTCGTCCGTACACCCTTGGTGAACATCAGGTCCTTGACAGACACCGGGACACCGTGAAGTGGACCCAGTTCCGCGCCCTTCATAACCGCCGATTCGGCCTCACGCGCACGTTT